>CAZRXJ010000248.1:0-4455 GCA_964604025.1 uncultured Saprospiraceae bacterium
TTTCTCTCGATTTATGAATTACAATCCGTCCCAGGACTAACACTGGATAAACTAAGTTCTCTTAGACTCTTTGTAAGCGTCGGATTACCTAAAGAAGTCAAGAGTGATCTGAGGATCAATTCATTAGAAAAAAGCAAAAACAATCTATACTTGAAATGGCGGTATAATATCGAGACTGCACGCGGATTCAAATCTCTCGATGGTAATGAGCCCAAGTTCATCGGAGACAAAAATCATCTCTACCTTAGATACAATCACAGTTCTGTCAACAGAAGATATGGACTGATTATAGAAAAAGATCCGGGAGAACAATTTACTAATCAGTATGCTGAGACAGGTCTTGACTATCTCTCGATACACTATCAACAAAAGAATGTTACACCGCTCATCAATCAGATCAATATCGGTGATTTCAACATCAGTATGGGTCAAGGTCTTGTTGCACGTAGCGCATTTGGTGTTGGTAAGAGTTCATATAGTACGTCTATAAAGAAAGGGCGTCAAGGAGTGCGTGCCTACAACAGTGTCGCTGAGAATCTAGCTTTTAGAGGATTGGCCTTTAACTTAGTGCCCCTCAATAATAAATGGAATAGCACATTGTTCGCATCTTATATCCCTCGAGATGCCAATCTTGCCGATGATCGGCAGGTCGCTTCAGAATTCACTTCTCTTCCTATGGGTGGGCTACATCGCACCGTCGGCGAACGTGCTGATCAAGATGCAGTATATGAACTTACAGTTGGCGGAGCGGTAGATTATAAATTGAAAGAAAACATCGAAATAGGGTTCAATCTTATACATCACAGTTTTGACAGACAATTTGCAAGCAGATTACAACCTTTTCAAATCTTTAGATGGCAAGGAGATCAACTGACTAATATGAGCATAGACTACAATGCTTTATTGGGTGGTTGGAATCTATACGGTGAGATCGCTCGTAGTTCGACAGACGGTTGGGCCCATATGCATGGATTAGTGAAGACATTAGATCCTTCATTTGACCTTGCGATGGTGTATCGTGATTATGGTGTCAGATATCAATCATTGTACGCCAATGCATTTGGTGAAAACGCAGCTGCAAATAATGAAAGAGGTTTATATGTAGGATTTGAATATCGACCTGCTAAAAAATGGAGCATTCGCGGCTTTGTCGATAATTGGAAAAATGATTGGTTAAGGTTCAGAGTGGATGGGCCTGGTACAGGTAAAGAATATCTTCTAAGAGTTGATTATAAAGAAAGAAGAAAAAGACACTTTTATCTTCAATATCGTTACGAAGTTAAAGACGAAAACAGCAATGAAGACCTGCTTGTTGACATACCTGTAGCTCGCAAGATTCAACGGCTAAGATTGCATGCGAGTCATACCCTAGGTAGAGGGATAGAACTGAGATCCAGAGTAGAGTTTTCTTTATATCATAAAGAGAATGAAACTGAAAGAGGTGTCTTAGCTTATCAAGATATCATCAGTAGACCGATCGATAGTCCACTATCATTAAGTGCTCGACTGGCTTACTTCAATATTTCAGATTTTGATGCCCGTATATATACCTATGAGAATGATTTGCTTTTTGAATATTTTATACCTTCCTTTAATGGGCATGGCATCAGATATTATGTGTTGACCAAATATCAACTAAGCCGTAGAATTACTGGTGAGCTTAGATGGGAACAAACTAATTTTTTCGATACAGAGACAGTTAGCTCTGGAAATAATCTGATCGAAGGAGGTACAGTCAGTAGAATTAAGGTTCAAGTAAGGTGGAAGTTCTAAGTGTCGCAATGGTGTAGGTTAACTTCTATTTTTCTTTTTAGCTTCACCCTTATTAATATACTATGACAACTAAACGATACGACATAATTATAATCGGAGGCGGCTCTGCCGGATTAGGTGCTTTGGGCATGGCTCAGAAATTTGGCTGGAAGCCTTTGCTTATCGATAAAGAAGAAGCACATATCGGTGGTGATTGCCTTAATTTTGGATGTGTCCCGAGTAAGGCTTTGATTCACCTCGCTAAGCAGTTTCATGGCGCTAAGAAAGCCAGTCAATTTGGATTACAATTGACTGGCAAAGCCAATATGAAGGACATCCTCTCATATGTACACAGTAAGCAAGAGGTCATAAGGGCACATGAGAGTGCGGATTATATAAGATCGCAAGGTGTTGATTTGGCTATTGGTACAGCATCATTTGTTGATGAGAAGACGATACAAGTTGGAGCGGAAAGGTATACTTCGGAGAGAATTATTGTAGCGACAGGCTCGAGACCAAGGCATATTGCATTCGAAGGAATTGACAAAGTCAAAGTCTTTACTAATGAAAGTTTGTTCTACGATATGGATGAGTTACCAGATCATCTGCTTGTCGTTGGTGGGGGTCCTATCGGTTGTGAGATGGCACAGACATTTAGTCGATTTGGTGCTAAGGTGACGATTGTTAATCGAGGAGAACGCATACTTGGAAAAGAGCTACCAACGTATAGTGAAGTACTACAATCACAATTAGAAAAAGAAGGCATCCGCATTATAAACAATGCAAGTTTAAGTTCATTTCCATCTGCAACAACTGCATCTATAGAATCAAAAGATGGGACGACTGAGATTATAGAATTTGATGCTGCATTGATGGCCATCGGACGTGTGCTTAATCTAAAAGATTTACAATTAGAAAAAGGGAATATCAAGACAGACGAAAGAGGAAAGCTAATCCTCGATCAATATCTTAGAACATCCAACAAGTGTGTTTTTGCTTCAGGTGACGCTGCTGGCATGTATCAATTCTCGCATGGTGCCGAATTGCATACTCGGTTATTGACTCATAATTTTAAACATAACTTTGACAAAAAACACGATGCCAGACACTTGTCTTGGGTAACTTTTACACAGCCTGAGATTGCAACATTTGGTATGTCTCCACAGTTCATGACCGATAACAAGATAGACTTCTGGCGCCAAGATCAAGACTTTGGGAAAGACGACAGAGCCATCGTTGATGAATATGCATACGGAAAGGTAACACTATATCTTACCCAGAAAACTTTCTGGAAGAAACAGCGAAAAATATTAGGTGGCTCCATTATCGCACCCAATGCTGGAGAACTCATGCAAGAGTTGACACTTGCTATGGAAGCTGAACTACCGATAGAATCTATATATGAGAAGATATATGCTTACCCAGTCGCAAGTAGAATCAATCAACAGACCGTTATGGGTGTTATAGAATATGACAAGAAGAGTTAGCTTCCTTCTTAGCCTAATTTGTCAATACGATCTAATTCTATGGCTCGATGAGCCATAGAACCAAAGGCTTTAACAACATGATTGAACATGGCAAAGCGCTTGTCTTGGGTATGTCCGTGCTTGAATCTATAATAGATCTGTTGTAGCACTACCCCAGTCTTCCATAATCCAAAAGCATAATAAAAAACTGGATGGGACACTTCTTTTCCACTTTTAAGTGAATAAAGATGTAAGAATTCTTCACGTGAAGGATTACCAGAAAGTACCGATGGATTCTCAAAGCTTTTAACAAAGATCTCTGGGTCATCAGGATTCATCCAGTAGCCAAGTGTTGTACCAAGATCCATTAATGGATCTCCAAGAGTACACATCTCCCAGTCCAATATTGCTTTTACGATGGTAAGATCATCTTTATCCAGGATGACGTTGTCATGTTTATAATCATT
This sequence comes from uncultured Saprospiraceae bacterium, assembly GCA_964604025.1. Classification (GTDB taxonomy): domain Bacteria; phylum Bacteroidota; class Bacteroidia; order Chitinophagales; family Saprospiraceae; genus JAJRXG01. Next base: position 3,686 of record CAZRXJ010000248.1, read on the forward strand.
GTGAATCAATGAATGTCCAGATTCTGAAGGTTGATTGTCATCTAACCATCGTCCTACCCATTCTAATTCTTTTTGTTCTTCTGTCTGTGACTTGATATAGCGCTTGGACCAACCATCTACTTGTCTCTTGATATAACCTTCTGGTCGCCCAAGCTCTCCAAGGCCAATCGCTTTATAATCTAAGCGATGAAGATCAACAAATGTATCAATCAGACTATCTGCTATGCTCTTTACTTGATCTGGGGCTAACTCCTTGCCCATATCATGACGGATGATGACACCTTCGACTCGTTCCATAACATAAAATGGAGCTCCAATAACGCTTTCATCTTCACAGTAAACCAATGGCTGGGGTACTTTATTATAACCTTTAGACAGCGCATCCAGAACTCGATGTTCTCTGCCCATGTCATGTGCTGACTTGATTTTTGCTCCAAATGGTGGACGCCTTAACACCATCTCACGTTCACCTGACTTCAATAGATAAGTCAAATTAGATGCCCCTCCTGGAAATTGCTTAATGTCTAATTGATCCCCTATTCCTTCAACATGCGTTCTTAGGTATGATAACACTGCTGCTTCATCAAGACCTTCTCCTATACGTATATCTTTTGCTTCGTCAGTTTTCATAATATATCAAGTTCAAGCCTGTCTGAAGACAGGTGAAAAGTTAACAAGTAATTCTAAGTTTTCAATTATAATATTCCAACGCTCATTCTCTCTTCTCAATCTCAATTCTTACACATAAGTCTTCATATCTTCTGGCAAAT
>CAZRXJ010000249.1:0-4454 GCA_964604025.1 uncultured Saprospiraceae bacterium
AAATGTCATTATGAATCCTAACTATACTATTGTATTGTTATGCCTATTGTCTATCATATCTTGCCAAAAGGATATATCTAACAACCCAGTACAGATAAGGGTAACCGAGATGTCCTCTGAAGATGCTGCTCAATTGGCTAAGGATATTAGAGGCAAGGTTGCAGCTGAGGTGCATCCGGATCTGACATTATCTCTTTGGGCCAGTGATTCTCTATTAGCAGATCCGATAGCACTTGATATGGATGATCATGGCAGAGTATACGTTACGAGGACTCATCGTAATCGCAACAGTGAGTTTGACATAAGAAGTCATAGAGATTGGGAGATAAGTTCGATTGCTTTGCAGACAGTTGAAGAAAGAAGAGCCTTCTTGAAGAGAGAGCTGTCACCAGACAGCAGCGATGTCAATGATTGGTTCATAGATCTTAATGGCGATGGTTCTCGTGATTGGAGGGATCTAGAAGTAGAGAAAGAACAGGTATTCAGATTAGAAGATACTAATGGTGATGGTGTAGCAGAACGCAGCCAATTGTTAGTAGAAGGATTCAATGATATCGTATCAGATTGTAATGGAGCACTAGAGATATTTGGCGATGATATTTTTATGGGTGTAGGTCCAGATATGTGGCGATTAAAGGACAATGATGGAGATGGATATGCTGAAGAGCAGACATCTATCAGTCACGGATATAACGTTCATGTAGGATTTGGTGGACATGGTATGTCAGGGGCTGAGATAGGTCCAGATGGTAGATTATACTGGGGTATCGGAGATGTAGGATTCAATGGTATTGGTCCTGATGGCAAAGAATGGAAGTATCCCAACAGAGGCGTTATAGTCAGGTCAGAGTTAGACGGGAGCAACTTTGAAGTATTTGCTATGGGATTGCGTAATACCCATGAGTTTGTCTTTGACAAATATGCTAATCTCATCAGCGAGGACAATGATGGAGATCATGCTGGAGAAAGTGAGCGACTGGTGTATATAGTTGAAGGATCAGATACTGGCTGGCGCATCAACTGGCAATTTGGTAAGTACAACGATTCTCGTAATAACACTTACAAAGTATGGATGGATGAGCAGCTCAATGTGCCAAGATGGGATGGGCAAGCAGCATACATCACGCCTTGTATACGCAATTATGTTAATGGCCCGACAGGTATGTTATACAATCCTGGGACGGCGCTCAGTCCAGATTGGAAAGATCATTTCTTTATTGTAGAATTTGTAGGTAATCCAAGTCGCTCTGGTATACATGCTTTTACACTGCAGCCTGCAGGAGCATCATTTGCCTTTGAGCAAGACAAAAAAATAGTGGGAGGTATACTGCCTACTGGTATTGATTGGGGTCCTGATGGTGCTTTATATGCAGGTGATTGGATCGAAGGTTGGGAAACCAAAAATTATGGTCGCGTATGGAAATTAGAAGACCCTAGTGGTAAGGATTGGGCTGATCGTCTTTCAACACAAAAGTTGATGACTGCTTCATATAAAGAGATGACTGACCAAGAATTGTATAATCTCTTATCTCATCCTGATATGAGGATTAGACAAAAATCACAATTTGAAATTGTAAAAAGAGAGGATAAGGGTTTTGCTTTATTAGAAAAAGCAGCGGCACAGACGGAGCACCAATTAGCGCGAGTGCATGGCATCATAGGTATGGCTCAGATGGCTCGGATAGTAGATAAAAGGTATGCTTCAGGTCTTCCCAAATATTTGAAAGATACAGATCCAGAGATCAGAGCACAATCAGCCAAATGGATCGGTGATGTGAGATACATGGATGCTGCAGATGACTTGATACCACTGCTCAGTGATGTCAGCAGTCGGGTTAGATTTTTTGCAGCTGAAGCAGTAGGGAGGATGGCACACGCACCTGCTAAAGAAGAGTTGATACAGATGTTATTAGAAAATAATGATCAAGATGCATATCTAAGACACGCAGGAAGTCTGGCATTGTCAAGGATAGGTGATTATCAACTTTTAGAAAGGCTCTCTAATCATCGATCACGCGCATTAAGACTTGCAGCTGTAGTAGCACTTAGAAGGATGGAACATCAGAGCATGTCTTCATTTCTTGATGACGAAGATATACTTGTCGTAAGAGATGCCGCCAGAGCGATCAATGATGACTGGTCCATCCCAGCATCACTCGATGATCTTGGTGCTATATTGAACAAAACGCCGTTCAACGATGATCATCCTATCATACGAAGATCTATCAATGCTAACCTAAGAGTAGGAAGTCAAGAAGCCCTGATGAGAGTTGTTGCTTATGCGACTAATGAAGACAATCCTAAAAAGCTGAGGGTAGAGGCCATAGAGACCTTAAGTGTTTGGTCTAATCCTTCAGTATTGGACAGAGTTGATGGACGGTACCGTGGCCCAGTTAAGAGAAACCAAGAGGATGTGAAAGCTTCTCTGTTAGATATACTCGCTCTTCTGGGAGATAAGAGTACCACTATACAACGGTCAGTTGCTCAGTTGGCGGCCAACAACAACATGATAGAAGCTATAGATCCAATACGTTCTATGTTATCTTCTTCTAAAAGTGCAAATGTTAGAAAAGTGGCGATTCAATCGCTCGTTCAACTTCATCCAGAAGATCTTTCATCCCTCCTAGCTGCTGCACTTCAGGATGACAAACAATCAGTTCGGGTCGCAGCCTTAGATGGAAGTGTCCGCACTGATATACCCAATCAAGAAAAGTTAAAACTCTTAAGGTCTGTCATTTTTAACCAGACGATATCAGAACGTCAATCAGCCATAGCGGCACTATCGACGCTACCGTTTGACCTATCTTCTGATACTTATCAAGAGTTGTTGGCCTTGTGGTCTACAGGTGATCTACCTCCGGAAGTCAGACTGGATCTAGCTGAGTCTATTACAGACCTTGGAGATGAGTCATTAGAAAAAGAACTATTAAAAGTACAACAGATAACAGATGATCAAGATGTCTTTGCAGCATATCGAGATTGTATGACAGGAGGTGACCCAAGTAGAGGAAGTCAGATATTGTGGCGACATACTGGTGCTCAATGCATCAGATGCCATGTCGTCAATGACTATGGTGGTATCGCTGGACCGCCACTAACAAGTATCGGTAGCCAGATGTCACGAGAACAATTATTAACTTCTTTGATATTACCCAGTGATCATATCGCGCCTGGTTATGGCATGGTTTCTTTGATCTTAGAAGATGATACAGAGATAGATGGTATGCTGATCGATTCTGAAGAAGACCAACTAAAGATTAAAGTTGCTAACAACGATATAATAGAGGTCGCTGTCGCAAATATATCAGAAAGGATAGACGCCGTATCTGGGATGCCTGACATGACCAAAGTACTGACTAAGAAAGAGATCAGAGATTTGATTGCTTATATGTCAGAGTTAAAAGGTAACGGTTCAGATTAGAATAGAGTGCCTATGATACATAGGACAAACATAATCGAGTATGCAGACAGATAACATAAATTATAAAGAGCGACGTCTAAACCTTGATCAATATGATACTGATAAAATATCCAATGAATACCTAGATATCTACGATCCAATATTAAAACCATGGATTGGAAAAAAAATATCGCTCCTTGAGCTTGGTATATTTAACGGTGGCTCCTTGAGGTTATGGAGTGATTACTTTCCCAAAAGTAATATTGTAGGCGTTGATATCAACTTGCCTAAGGATTTCCAACCATCTAGTAACATTCACATGTACCAAGGAGATCAAACTGATATAGATTTTTTGTCACAAGTGAGTAGTGATATGGCACCAGAGGGATTTGATATAATCATAGATGATGCTGCTCATGTTGGCGCATTGTCAAAGATTTCATTTTGGCATTTATTTGATAATCACCTTCGACCAGGAGGTTTATATGTGATAGAAGATTGGGGTACTGGTTATTGGGAAGATTGGCCAGATGGTAAGGGATTTCATGTAAGAGATGTTTCTTATAAGCTCAGTATAATTTCAAATTTTTTTAGAAAAATCCGAATTGCACTTTTTTTGTACTTACCTCACTATATAGCTCGTATTCTGGCCGCTCCATTTGCGAGTCGATTGCCAAGTCATTCTTATGGGATGGTTGGATTAGTGAAGCAACTTGTAGATGAACAGTCAGCGAACAATGTCACTAGAAGAAAGATCTCGGGGAAAGCGAGTAGAAAGTCAAAATTTGAAAAGATGATCATTACCCCGTCTATAGTCTTTATTATCAAAGCCCATGATCAGTAACAATTCTTATTAATTTCGATTTTTTAATTTTGTATTCTGTTCTATCTTCTTGAACTTGAACTTGAACTTGAACTTGAACTTGAACTTGAACTTGAACTTGAACTTGAAAAACAAGTCTATTGCCTAAAGATAAACCCAGACTTTCAAGATTAACTGCCATTCTAACTCAATTACAATCTAAGAGACTTGTAACAGCTCGAGATATTGCGG
>CAZRXJ010000250.1:0-4448 GCA_964604025.1 uncultured Saprospiraceae bacterium
AATCACATGCATCCCACGCAAGATGATATGCTTACACTTACCAGTAACCTTCCATCCTTCATAAGCGGAGTAGTCAACGTTCATATGGTGAGTTTCGACTGAAAGAGTGTGCTTTTCTTCTGGATCAAATATCACAAGATCTGCATCTGATCCGACTGCTATACATCCCTTTTTTGGATGCACCCCAAATATTTTAGCTGCATTGGTGGATGTCACTTCAACAAATTTTTGAGGAGTGATGCGACCTTTATTAACTCCTTCAGAGTAGAGCAATTCCATCCGATGCTCAATAGCTGGATGGCCATTAGGTATCTTTGAAAAATCATCTTTACCCATCAGTTTTTGTTCCCACATGAATGGGCAGTGATCTGTTCCAACGACTTGTACTTTACCATGGTTAAGCCCAGCCCAAAGGGCTTCTTGATCTTTCTTTTCACGCAATGGAGGGCTCATCACATACTTGGCTCCATCAAAGTCGTTTTCATAAAGTGACGCATCAAGAAGTAGATATTGGATGCAGGTTTCTACGTAGACATTTTGGTTACGTTGATTGGCTCTACGAGTCGCGTTGAGTGCTCCTTCACAGGTGAGGTGTACGATATACGCAGGGACCCCAGTATAGTCTGCCATATCACAAAACCGACCAGAAGCCTCGGCCTCCGTGATCTCTGGTTGAGAGAGATAATGATATAGTGGACTCAGTTTCCCTTCAGATCTGTGCTTTGCAATCAATTGATCTATCATATCACCATTGGTAGCATGAACAGTTACCAGACCACCTTTGTCCTTTACCTCTTTCATGAGATTGACCATTTGTCCATCATCAATCATGAGTGCTCCTTTATACGCCATAAAGGTTTTGAATGAAGTAATACCTTCTTCTTCGATGAGTTGAACAATCTCCTTGGATGTCTCTTCATTGAAATCAGTCACTGCCATGTGAAATGAATAATCTCCATAGCAATTGCCCTTGGATCTTCCATGCCATTGTTCTAGTGCGTGATGGAGTGACTTTCCTTGTGTCTGGAGTATAAAGTCTATGACCATTGTAGTTCCTCCGTGCAATGCCGCAAGAGTTCCTGAGCTATAACTGTCACTAGAGTATGTACCCATAAATGGCATTTCTAAGTGTACATGAGGATCTATCCCTCCTGGAAATACTACGTGATCGCTGGCGTCTATGACTTCGTCGGCATCAACATTAAGGTTATGGCCTATGGTATGAATTTTCTCTTCACTGATGAAAATATCCGCTACATAGTCATCTGAAGCTGTGATGATTCGACCATTTTTTATAAGTAATGACATGTTTGTAATTTCAATTAGCGATGTACTTTTTCATCAGTGAATAATATAAAGCAAAGGATACAAAGAATCCAGAAAACCAAGAAAGTGTATATAGAAAATTAAGCGATGGTATCCAATATCCAATCAAAGCAATGGATACTCCTATAACCAGTGAGATCATCGCTGCTTTGTTGAATCCCGTTTTATTGTAACTATACATGCCCTCTTCATCAAATAAATCTCTTACACTCAATTCTTTCTTTCTAATTAGAAAATAATCACAAATTAGAATACCTAACACAGGTCCGAGTAATCCACTTACAAAAACCAGCAATCCACTGATCTCGTTGAGTATCCACCAAGGACAGATTAGAATACCTATTACAGCAGTGATCATACCTCCTTTTCTAAAACTAATACGCGTTGGATTGACATTAGAAAATGCATTAGCAGGTGCAATTACATTGGCAGCGATATTAGTACTCAATGTTGCTATAATCATAAATACTTGTGCGACAATAACCACCCATGGACTTTTGAATTTTCCAACTAGAGAAACTGGATCCCAAGGTGCATCTGCTCCAATCAACACATCTGGAAAGATGACAACAGCAGCACAAGTAACAAAGATACCTACAAATGAAAACAGAGCCATAGTCGCTGGAAGACCTATGAACTGACCAAGTATCTGATTGCGTTGTGTGGCGGTATATCTTGTTATATCCGCAATGGATATGGCCATTGTTGCCCAGAAACCAACCATCGCTGTTAGTGACAAAAGGTATATCCAGATTTTATCCAACCATCCTCCACTTTCTGTAGCTACTTTGGCCTGAACACTCGTCGAAGTGAAGTCAGCATTTCGCAAGGTAATCTCCGATCCATTGTTACCATTAATGTCAATAGATTGACCATATCTAGTAATAGGAATCCAATTATCACCCTTACCAACTTTAACGTCAACGGCTTTGATTGATTGATCTAAGTTTTTAATTGGGAAAATAGAAATTGTTGAACCTCCTTCCGCCTCAGAAAGAACAGCAGTAGGCTGACCTAATTGTTCACTTTGATTGAGCACATCACTAAAACTGCCCACTTCCATCGTGCTCCAGATGATTAATCCGACTCCTATTGCTACAAGGATTGGCGCTGCAAATTTTTCAAGCCACCTGATGCTTTCCGTTCCTTTCCAGATAAAGTATACGTTGAGTAACCAGAAGAGCGCAAAGCCTATAAACTTCCCAATGTCTAAACTCAAAGAAGGGGTTGTGCCTTTGACAGCATGCCATATCGCATAGAATGCCAACCCTCCAATCCATGTCTGAATGCCAAACCATCCACATGCGACTATACCTCGTACTATAGCTGGGATATGAATCCCTTTTGTCCCAAATGATGCTCTTCCAATGACTGGAAAAGGAATGCCATACTTTACTCCAGCATGACCATTTAGAACCATCGGGATAGTGATGATAATATTCCCTAAGGCTATGATGATGATTGCTTCTAACCAGTTCAACCCACTTTTGATCATATAAGATGCTAAGAGATAAGTTGGAATACAGACAGCCATGCCTATCCATATCGCGGTCATGTCCCAGAGGCCCCAAGTGCGTTCTGATTTGGGTATGGGAGCAAGATCTTCACTATATAAGATTGAAGACCTTATGTTAAATTTTGATTCGTCCATCAATGAACATGTTGATCTGCAATCGATATAGCCTGAGATATAATCTCAAGCCCTTCATCAATCTGATCATGAGTTATGTCAAGAGGTGGAGCAACGAAAATAAAATTCCATTTCACAAAAGTAAACATGCCCAATTCTCTAATTTTGGCAGCTACTTTTTTCATTACTACCATTTCAGAAGCAGAGGCATTCCAGGGGGCCATGGGCTCTTTGGTTTTTCTATTTTTCACAAGCTCGATACATCCTAGCATACCTGTGTTTCTCCAATCTCCTATGGATGGATGGCGGTTCAACAATTCTGCTACTTTATAATCTAGATATTTTCCATTTTCATCAGCACGGCTGATTAAGTTTTCATTTTCATAGATGTCTAATACAGCCAAAGCTGATGCACATGCTACTGGATGTGCAGAATATGTAAGCCCTAATGGGAGATAGTTCTCATCATATTTTTTTGCTATCTCTTCGGATACCATCAATCCTCCAAGAGGTAGATACCCAGCAGTTAATCCTTTTGCTATACACATGAGATCAGGACTGACCTCGTGATGATCTACGCCAAACCATTTGCCTGTTCTGCCAAATCCACTCATGACTTCATCTATGATTAAGAGGATGCCATACTTATCGCATAATCTTCTTACTTCCCTTAGATAAAAAGGAGGAAACTTGATACATCCAGATGAACCGGATTCTCCTTCCATGAGTATAGCAGCAAAGTTTTCTGGCCCTTCATATTTTAGAATTTTTTCTAAGTTGTCAATGCCCCTTTTACCACATTCTTCTATGCTGTCAGAGTACCATGGGCATCTGTATGCATAAGGATTTTGTACGTGTACAAAGTTAGGTGCTTGCTGCTGATCGACCAGTAGCTTGCGAGGGTCTCCGCCAGCAGTCATAGCTCCTATTGTCGCACCATGATAAGCACGATATTGAGTCATAATCTTATGCCTACCCGAATATAGCCGTGCAAGTTTTATGGCATTTTCTATAGCTTCCGCCCCTCCCAGTGTAAAGAACGTTTTTACAAGCCCCTTAGGACTAATAGCCTCTAATCTTTGCCCCAATTGACCTCGTACATCAGTAGTAAAGCTAGGGGCAACATAGCTGAGTTTTTCCATTTGTTGCACGACTGCTCGTGTTACTTCTTGACGACCATGCCCTATGTTAACATTCATCAATTGAGATGAGAAGTCGATATACTTTTTACTATCACTATCATAGAGATAGACACCTTTTGCTCGATCAGCATGGATAGGCTTTAGGGCCCCTTGTGCACTCCATGAGAAGAGGGTGTAGTCGAGGTTTTGTTTTTGTATGTCAGATTTGCTAATATTCATTTAATCAAAATTTAAGTCAAAATCACAACTTCAAATTGCCTTTTTATTAAGTAATATTTTTGATGTTATTGCAATAATTTCTCCTGATAAGAGCCAATCTCTTATGTTTTCCTGTATCGATATATGCTAAT
>CAZRXJ010000251.1:0-4432 GCA_964604025.1 uncultured Saprospiraceae bacterium
ATTTGCGAAGAGATTAAAGTATTCTTTTACCATTTTATCCCAACCATAATTCTCAATCGTATAATTAAAGGCTTCTTTTCCAAGAATGAATTGCTTGTCCTTTCTAATTACTAGTTCATTGATAACATCTGCCCATGCCTGTGGATTATTGGGCGTAACAAGCAAACCATTCTTATTGTGACATATTGCATCTTTGATGCCCTCAATATCAGAAGCAACCACAACTTTGGACTTTATGGTAGCTTCTAAAGCGACCAATCCAAAACCTTCAGCATCTCCAGGAACACTTAGATTAGGCATCACACATATGTCAGCCATCTCAATCAAGGCTTCTAATTGGTCCAACGGAATCTTCCCTAAGTGAATCGCCTTATTTTTATAATAATCATCTCGTAGTAACTCTTCAATAGCATCTGTATCGTTTGGCCAACCCAAAAACAGATCTATTTCTTTTTGAATCTTTACAGGAAGTATCCTGTATAGCAAACTATTGAGCCCTTTGCGTTCACCTTTAGGGCCAACCATTACATAAAGACATTGTTCGTCTAACAGTGGTGTAACTTCTTTTATAAACCAGCTAAACCCTTTGCGCTTGACACATCTTCCTATACTTAGAATAATCTTCCGATTCTCAATCCGTAACCCTAGCCGTTCAACAATACTTTTTCTGAGTGAATTATCAATAGTACAAAGAGACATCTTATGGTCTATCCCATTATTGATTACTTCGATTTTTGCAGGATCAATCCCTCTTTCTACACAAGCATCTGCGGTGAACTGACTAACGCATATCAGTCTATCTAATTTGTTGAAACTTGGAAGTAGCCTCTTTTGAAATATAGCATTAGGAAATACCACATCCAGTCCATGAAGTGTTGATACAACTTTAATGTGACTGTACTTTTTTATCCAGATACAAAATATAGCCATGACGCCATCATTAGCATGGACAATTGATATACCAGGATGCTCATTAAGAATTCGTCTTACTCGATATTTCAATTTTAGAAAGAAGATAAACTTTGATTCTTTGCCAGTGTAGCAGAGTTTATGTGTCTTAATCATACGAGACATGCCAGTTACTAACTCATAGCTCTGCTTTTCCATACCACCCGTCATCGGAGGATACTTGTGGCTTATAAAGAGAACTTCCACGACCTTCGGTTGTAACAACAAAAAAGAAATATAAGACCAACACCAATCCAAAACAACTGTCTTGCTCTACGCAGCAGAGAGACTGCTATCCATACATCAAACTCCGTTATACCAATCATACCTAGCATAACTTTATTACCGTATTCTTCAACTCCTATCTGTCCAGGAACAAATCCTCCAAGGCTCTTGAATACCATAACACCCATCTCAATCATAAGCGCTTCTATAAAAGAAATATGAAAATCAAGAGCATTGAGGATAAAGTAAAATTCTAATGTCCCACTTAGCCAGTGAATCAATGAGAGCAAGAACACCATGCCAAATGCAGCTCTTCTATTCTTATAAAACAAATGCATACTTGCGTTTAGGTCCTTAAGACCGCGGAGCGTTTTATTCAATTTTTTTTCAAGAGATAAAGTTGAAATAATGCTGCTACCTAATTTGTAAAAAACTAAATCACCGCTTGTCAAAGCATAAAAAATAAAACCAAACAACAGTAATGTCAATACAAGAAGAAGAGCGATCCAACTTATATAATCAGCGCCAACTATCTGCCAAGCATAATAAGTTATGGAACAAACCAAAATAAGCATATAGGATAAGATGATTAAGCCTCTTGAAACCATGATACTCACTCCGCCATCATGTTTAGAAACACCTTCTTTTTCTAACATATATATTTTGGATAGTTCTCCTGCTACTATATTAGTAGGATTAACTATTGTTAGTGCTTCTCCAATCTGTCTAATAACAAACAACTTTCCTAAGCCTAGTGATCTTGTAGATGCGTCATTAATAGATATCTGCCAAGCTTTAGTAGCAAACATGTAAGCGGTAAGAGTTGCAATTAATATGCAACCTAGTGACCATCCAACAGCAGTAAGCTGATACATGACTGCATCAAAATCCACTTTAGATAGATAGATTGTCAACATTGCTATCAATCCAATTGCTATAATTGGTTGTAAGTGTTTTTTCAAATATCTCATAAATTGAAATAAATGTTAGCTATACCGCAAGAATGCTATAACCGTATTTTGTAGAATTATTTTGGATCGGTGTCTCGGTTAACAATTCAACATCCTGAAAATATTGGTTAACGAGATGATCCCACTTCAACATAATAACATCTAGAAAAGCTCTATCAGTAAGATTCTTATAAAGGTTGGGTTGGTTACCTAGGATCTCTATCATCTTTAGATAATCCGATGGATCATTAGGTTTACATAGAAAACCATTGATACCTTGCTTTATAAAACTCTTTACCCCTCCTCCATCTCCAACGATACATGCTAGCCCACTGGCCATAGCTTCCGCCACGACATTACCATATGTCTCTGTTACTGACGGGAAAACAAAATAATCACACGAGGCATAGATTCTAGATAGAACTTTCTGTTTTGTATGTTTTAGAAAAAATGCTTCTGGCATTTTTTTCTCCAGTTCTTTGCGCGCTACGCCATCTCCTGCAATTATAAAGTTGTATTTCAATCCTCGTTCTCTTGCCAAGTCATAGATTGCAATCAATGTATCTAAGTTTTTCTCCCAGACCAACCTGCTCACAAATAGAATATTGGGGTCATCATTTCTAACAAGAGCTTTGATATAATCTTTGTCTCTTTTTCTAGGATTGAATAGATCTATATTGATGCCACGTCTCCATAACTTCATCTGCTCTGTCTTGAATCCATGATTACCTAGTTGATGAATCATTTCTTCAGTCGGCATATATATTAGATCGCACTTATCATAGAATGACTTGTTGTGTGCGACGACTACTTGTTCTAAGGCTTGCGTAATTAGAGGCGTATTCTTTGTATAATACTTTATATAAGACATGTAGTGGGTGTGATATATAGACATCTTAGGTATGTTATTAGCGATACCATACTTTAATCCATAATATCCAAGCGGTGAAGGAGTAGCTATATGTATGACATCTGGATCAAAGGCGTCCAATCTATCAGTTATCTTAGCACCCATGCCCACCATAGATGCCATCTTATAAGTCTTATTAAATGGAATGGTTAAGGATGGGACATGCATTATCTCATGTTCGAAAGGATCCTTGGGAGGAACACCGCAAAAGAATAAATATTCAAATTTGGAAGTGTCTATTCTATCTATAATTTGAAACATAGTGCGTGTCGCACCATCAAATTCTTTAATAAGAACTTCTGCAAAAAAGGCAATTCGAATCCTTTTCATAAAAATGAGTTTTCGTTCAGTAGTTTTTACAAAACGTCACTCATCAATCTAAACCACAGACAAATTTTGAATTTGTGGCTTTTTTAACACAAGATTAAAAAATTGTTAAGGCGCTATATCTACTCTTTCCTTCCTAATCCAAATTGCTCTTCTAGATGCCATTGATAATGTCTAAAATGCATCAACTCCATCTCTTCAAATGACAGACGGCCTATATTAGGATTATAAAATACATGATCTTCATTAAAAGAGTAAAGTCTATCTATAGATTCTGGTATGATAGACTTAGAAGCCTCCAGATCTGGCATACGAGGAGGATCAAGATCTTCACGTTTTTTGTCAGATGGGCGGTATTTAAAATTAGCCCCTTTTTGTATAAATCGCATGAATCCCTGTTGACTCTCGTTTAACTCTTCAGGTGGTGGTCCATAATCCTTTAAGGTGGATTTAGTTACCCACACAAGATGTTCTACCATATGTTGTGCTGACATAATACCAAATGCTGGCTCCATATCAGCTTTTAAGCCTTTTAGCAACTCTGGGACTCTCTGGATCAAGTATGTTTTACGATCATTCATAGCATAAGTTTTAAGTCTGTAAATAAACTATAAAAAAACTATTTACGAAAGTATATCTAAGGGTACGCCAATATCCTATCTTCGAGTTTTCATGTTAGCACTCAATTATAGAGATGAAGACCAAGGTATCACTTAAGGGAATGAAGTTTTATGCCTTTCATGGTTATTATGAATTTGAGCGAAGGATAGGTAATAACTTTATAGTTGATGTAGAAACTGAGGTAGACCTTTCTCACGACCCTAAAGACTCCATTGAGCAAACCGTTAACTATGAATCCATATATAAGATCTGTGATGAGATCATGCAACAGAAATATAAATTGCTAGAATCAGTGGCTTATGACATCGCACATAAAATAAAGAGCAAATACTCAAAAGTAAAATCCGTGCAAGTCACTTTGGGCAAGCTAAATCCTCCCGTTGGTGGAAAAGCCGATCGATCTGAGATCGTTATTACGCTATGATGGAGCACCATAAAATTAACAAGACAG
>CAZRXJ010000252.1:0-4410 GCA_964604025.1 uncultured Saprospiraceae bacterium
TTGCCATCTACATGGATGACATTGTCATCTACGAAGCATCTTACAACATGGACGATGGCATCTACTTCTCTGATATTAGCAAGAAACTGATTGCCCAGTCCTTCACCCTTGCTTGCACCTTTTATTAGTCCTGCTATATCTAAGATATCAACTGTCGTAGGTTGTATCTTTTGTGGATTGACTATATCTGCAAGTGCTTTCAAGCGATCATCAGGCACCGTGATCACACCTAAGTTTGGTTCCTTAGTAGCGAATGGATAGTTGGCCGCTAAGGCTTTTGCATTAGTAAGTGCATTGAACAAGGTAGACTTACCCACATTTGGCAGACCTACAATACCACATTTAAGAGCCATGTAATTGTTATTTTAAAAACGGCGCAAAGGTACTTTTCTTTAAGATATTTTAATGGTTTACTTACTGCGTCTGTATCAGATCTTCATGTCCATTAACTATTGGCTTAGATTCTCTTTAGATGTCCTGATATTTTGCGCTATGTATCTCTCTAATACTCCTATATTGCCTCCTTAAGATAACTTACTCATTATACCTTTTGTTAATAAAACATTCAGACCATGTATAGACTATTTGTAGTGTTCATAAGTATTGTCTTTGCTCAACTTTTTTCTACAGCTCAAGGGACTCAGCTTTTGAGACAACCAACTATATCAGAAGATAAAGTAGTCTTTGCCTATGCTGATGACTTATGGGTTGCAGCAAGAACAGGAGGTGATGCGATTAGACTTACGTCAAATGAGGGTTCCGAGATATTTCCTCATTTTTCGCAAGATGGTCGATCCATAGCTTTCTCAGCAGAATACGGAGGCAACATGGATGTATATGTAGTATCAGTAGATGGTGGTCACCCACAAAGGATGACTTGGCATCCGGGATTTGATGTTGTACAAGGATGGACACCTGATGGCAAAATCGTGTTTAGATCTGGCAGAATGGCACATCCCACAGAGACTAATTCTCTATATGCCATAGATAGGTCCAACCCATTTCCAGAAGCGCTTAATGTTACACGTGCTGCTTTTGGTGAGATTTCTCCAGACGGAGACTACCTGGCTTATACGCCGATCACTTCGTGGGATCCAGAATGGCGTAACTATAGAGGTGGTCAAGCAATGCCAATATGGATACAAGACTTAGCGACTGGACAATTAGAGACAACACCACAAAAAGATGGAGAGCGACATCTTGATCCAGTGTGGATGGGATCTAAGATATATTATCTCTCAGAAAGAGATTATGTCAGCAATATCTGGTCTTATGATATGACAACCGATACAGAAGAGCAGATTACTTTTCACAAAGTATTTGATATCAAGAGTCTTGATGCACATGGAGATGATATTATATATGAGCAGGGAGGATATCTTCATCTATTAGAAGGAGGGTCAGGAGCAGCAAGACAATTAGAAATAACTGTCAACGGAGACATGAACTTTTCAATGACTCGTTGGGAGGATGTCAGTCCTTTTCAATTGCGCAATGCCAACGTATCGCCCAATGGCAAAAGAGCAATATTTGAGCATCGTGGTGAGATTTTCACAGTACCTAAGAAGAATGGCTCGGCACGAAACTTAACTAACTCTTCTTCAGCAGCAGACCGTGCACCTATCTGGAGTCCAAAAGGCGATAAGATCGCTTGGTTTAGTGATGCTTCTGGAGAATATCGATTGATTATCGCTGATCAATATGGAGCGATTGAAAAAGAACTGGAAGCTCCTGGACATACATTTTATTTTATACCCGACTGGTCGCCAGATGGTAAGATGATTGCATTTAGTGACACACATTATAACATATGGTATGTCGATATAGCCTCTGGCATATTTACGAAAGTGGATACAGATGGATATGCACACCCTAATCGTACTATGAATCCAAGATGGTCTCCAGATTCTCGATACATAGCCTATCCAAAACAGCAAAACAGTCACTTCAAGTCTATCTTTATATATGACACCAAGACCAAGGAGATACATCAAGTTACAGACGGGCTGTCTGATATTGTCACGCCTATATTTGATCAAAGTGGTGCTCATCTATATTATCTCGCGAGTACAGATTATGGATTGGCATCTGGATGGCTGGATATGAGTTCGTATGATCCGTCCGTAAGTAGAACACTTTATGTGACAGTACTTCATAAAGACGGTAAGTCGCCTTTATTGCCAAAGAGTGATGACGAGGCAATTAAAAAAGAAGAAGAGGCAGAAGACAGCGAAAATGAAAAAGATGAAAAAGCAGAACGACCGATTGATTTTGAAGGTATCAAGAAAAGAGCAGTTGCTGTTGCCGATGTGTCAGGAGAATACAACGGATTAGAAAGAGCGCCAGAAGGACAAGTTCTTGTTATGTCTTTTCAAGATGGTGGATTAGATGTATCGAGATATTCATTTGAAGAAAGAGAGTTATCTCCTTTTGCAAGTGGGGTCAATAGTATCAGTACCTCTTTTGATGGCTCTGATGTGTTGCTCCAGACTGGTAGTAGTTGGAGTATCTCAAGTGCATCCGGTAAGTTAGATCCTTCTGAAGATGGCCTCGCTATAGACATCAAGCTCAAAGTAGATCCTCAAGCAGAATACAAACAGATCTTCAAAGAAGGGTGGAGGTATATGCGTGACTTCTTATATGTCGACAATGTCCATGGTGCGCCATGGGATAAGGTATGGGAATGGTACTCACCTTGGATCGAACATGTGCGACATCGCACGGATCTTAACTATGTAGTAGACATCATGAGTGGAGAAGTCGCCATAGGTCATTCATATGTGAGTGGTGGAGACCTTCCTGACAAAGATAGGGTTGGAGTAGGCCTGTTAGGTGCAGATTACAAATTAGAAAATGGTCTATACAAAATTGAAAAGATATACAATGGTGAAGATTGGAATCCTACAGTTGTAGCACCCCTATCACAACCAGGACTTGATATATCAGAAGGAGATTATATCACTGCTGTAAATGGCACAAAGCTAACCGCCGCAGATAATATTTATAATTATTTTGAAGAGACAGCAGGCAAACAAGTGCAACTAACTTTGAAATCTTCGATAGCTACAGAAGAAAGAAATGTAACTATAATTCCAGAAAGAAGCGAACGCTTTTTGAGATCTATAGATTGGATGGAAGCCAATAGAAGAAAGGTAGATGAACTTTCTAATGGTCAATTAGCATATGTCTATGTACCCAATACTTCAGGTGCGGGATTCACTAATTTTAATCGCTACTACTTCTCACAACAAGATAAAAAAGGTGTAGTCATAGATGAACGTAATAATGGCGGAGGATCCGCAGCCGATTATATGATTGATATCATGGGTCGAGAATTAGTAGGTTACTTCAATAGTAAAGCTGGTGATAATCGTCCATGGACAACACCTATAGCTGGTATCTGGGGCCCTAAAGTGATGATCATCAATGAACGTGCAGGGTCAGGAGGAGACCTCTTACCTTATATGTTCAAAGCCAAACGCCTTGGCCCGCTTGTAGGAACGAAGACATGGGGTGGACTGGTAGGTACTTGGGATACGCCACCGTTTATAGATGGAGGAAGGATGGTAGCACCACGTGGTGGATTCTTTGATGTCGATGGTAATTGGGCAGTAGAAGGAGAAGGCATAGCACCTGACATAGAAGTGATCATGGATCCTGCCAAAGTACTCAAAGGTGAAGACCCTCAATTAGAAGCAGCGGTAGAGGAGGCATTGAGACTCTTAAAAGCTAACCCTTTTGAGATGAAACCAGAGCCAGCGGCTCCGATCAGATCTAAGCGACCAGTGGGATGGGACAAAGGTGAATAGAATCCAGCATTGGCAGCCAAGATTCCAGTGAAGAAGAATCGAGCGTAGGTGTAAGGCTATTGTATAATCTAAATCCTCTTGGACGTTTCAATTAATGATTACGATCTGATTACAATTAACTACCAACTTATAACCATTTGAATTACCTAGCACATCTTTGTCTTTCTAATCGTGATCCAGCTATAATGGTGGGTAATTTTATCGCTGATAATATACCGAAAGCAGAAGAAAAGTTGCTTCCTGATGATATCATGCTAGGTGTCTTGTTGCATAGAAAGATCGATACATTTACCGACCAACATGAATCATTTCGTAAAGCTGTGAGCAAACTTAGACCCCATCATAGAAAGTATGCACCTGTTGTCATTGATATACTCAATGATCATCTGCTATCGCTTAATTGGAGTAAGTTTTATCATGAAGAAGAGACTGACTTTCACATATACGCATATCAACAACTTTCTAATCATGTTGACAGATTGCCTGAGAAAGCAAGCAGACACATACATGCTCTTTTAGAATACCAATACTTAATAGCGTACAGTACAAAAGAAGGTTTGGAAGATATCCCTTCTGCCCTAGCATTAATTAACTTACCTGT
>CAZRXJ010000253.1:0-4410 GCA_964604025.1 uncultured Saprospiraceae bacterium
TCTATAATTATGCTATTGCCTCTCGAGAAAATACCGCCCATTCTATCATCACCTGCAAAGAAAGATAAGCGGGCTTCGGAGCCCTAGGTTTCCAATTATACGAGTCTGTGTCTGTACTATGATGTCTCCACTTCCTACATGAAGTCGTGCGACAGGGCTATTCACACCAACACCTATCAATCCGCTATTTGCAATTGTTAATCTGCGTTTGTTATCAGTCCATAGACTGAGATCATGATCTGAGACCATCCTTAAAAACCCTCCTGAGGATTGATTGACGCCAAGCAGCATGTTCCGGAGCTCATGTTCGGTAGTAACTTTTTTAATGATTTCTATGGTTGCATCGCCATCATTGTCGATGTCCTCGATGGACATCTCGCTCTGAGCATAACTTTCAATGAATGAAACAAGAATATGATGGCAAGAAGTGTCGCGGATCTTTTCATATGTCAAAAGTGACAATCAATATTGATTGCAACCTATATGAATTCATAGAGATCTTTTTTATCTATGAATTCATATATACTTTTAGCATGGAGTTAAGTACCCCAAAAGTTAATGGCTTTAAAAAGACTTCTATTTCTTAGCTTTGATCACTTTAATTATACTGAAGCAAAGAGTTAATCAATTGATATGAATAGAAGAGACTTTATGATAACAACTGGTGTAGCAGGTACGGGACTTATATTGCCACAGATGTCCTGTGCGCCTAAAAATGAATCGAAATATCAGCCGAAATTTAAACTTGGCTATCAACTCTATAGTGTGAATGAAGACATGAACAAAGATCCTATGGGTACGCTGAAGGCGCTAAAAGCGATGGGCTATCAAGACTTTGAGATCTATGGTTTTGATATTGATAAGGTCACATATTATGGCATTGATGCTGTAGAATTTAAGAAGGAGCTTGATGACCTTGAACTAACAACAACAAGTGGGCATTATGGATTCTCGGATCACCTTATGAAAGGCGATGATGAGATGAAGCACTTCGTAGATCAATGCATCAAAGGCGCTAAAGCACTCGATACGCCATATATCACCTGGCCTTGGTTGGCACCAGAGTTGCGTAATATGGAGACGTTCAAGATGATGGTCGATAAGCTCAACATGATCGGGGAGCAGATTAATGATGCAGGATTAGGTTTTGCATATCATAATCATGGATTTGAATTTGAAGATCATGAAGGGGAGAATGGATATGATGTCATCTTGAAAGGTACAGACCCTAACTTGGTAAAGTTGCAGATAGACATGTATTGGGTGATGCACGCGGGGACTACTACTCCTAAGAAGTTAATCGAAGATCAACCTGGCCGTTTTGTTATGTGGCATATCAAAGACATGGACAAGGTGACTAGAGATTATACAGAGCTCGGTAATGGATCTATCAATTACATAAATATACTGCCAGATCCAGTTGCTTCAGGGTTAGAATATTATTACATAGAGCAGGGTGGTAACTTTACACACAGCGCTATGCAGAGTGCGAAAGATAGTGGAGAGTATTTGAAGGAGAATCTGATGCAATTTTTGTAATTGTAAGATTATAGCATTCTAATGCTCATTAAGACTACAACCTTTTCGAGTAATCTGAGCATTGACTAATCTATATGATTTCGATGTTGCTATGATATGATTTAAAAACTTGCGCTTGATTTGAATCTTTTCTTGAGTAATACGATTGTTACCAACTTCAGGTCTGGGTTCAGTGTAACGAATATTAGAAGATACAGTAATGAAAGATCAGATACATATACTCAACGGCGATTCATTAAAGAATCAACTTGCCGGTTTAATTGAAGGCGAGATCATCGTTACAAGAGAGTGCTTAGTTGACGGGATAATTATTGGAGAAACGGATGAACAATTTTTTAAAAACCGAGCAGAGTATTTTAGTGTTGACTTAGATGTCTGTTCCAAGGATGGATATTACAATAAAGTTGTGGAGGAGTTCAAGAAGATGCAACGTATTAATGCTCAATCATCAATTAACCTATGGTTCGAACATGACTTATTCTGTCAGTGTAACTTCTGGTTTATCATTAAACTATTACGTGATAGTGGGAGCAACTCAGAATTGTATTGGGTGCAGCCTGATGCAGATCATCCTTATAGCTTTGGGCACATGTCTTCCGATCAATTGCTTTACGCTTTCGCAAATAGAAAAACACTAAGCTTAGATACACTTGAATTGTTGAGTCAGATGTGGCATTTGTTACAACAGAATGATTGGGATGGCATGTTCAAGATTGCTAAAGATCTTCATGACATGTTTCCGTTGATGAAGTCTGCCATTGAGGCAAGGAAAGGTCAGTTTGCTGAAGAAGGAAGCAAAAGTAGATTAGATCAATCCATACTTAAGATCATAGATGATCTCAATACCAAAGAGTTTGGACCGATCTTTAAAGAATTTTGTAAACGAGAAGCAATCTATGGGTTCGGAGACTTGCAAGTAAAAGGAGTGCTCGATCGACTGTTAGATGCTCATACTTAAATTAGGTAGACAAATCTCATAATTTGTAATTAGCAGGGAGTAGCTGTGTGCTTACCTTTATAATCATGCTTACACCTTCATCAGACATGGACAATTTTGAACCGATCACATCCAGTGAACCGTCCATATACTTGGCACTTCCCATTGTTTATTCATATATGATGAAAAAGAAGTGCTGCAAAAAGTATAAGAAAAAAGGAAAGGCATGTAAGAATTGTCCACGCAATCATGCTTAAATTATAGAGATCTCAACTTTCCAAGTTTTACTATTTTGTCCTTAGGATGGTGCTTGCTATATATTCATATACAAGGGCTCTCTATACATTGTAATTTTGATGGTTTAAATTGTGATTCATACCTTCTATTATGAAAATTTTCCTGTATATCTTGGCTACTATAGTCATCCTAGTGATCGCTTCAGCTACATGGGCTTACTATGCTTTTCCAACACTACCACCTCTCGAGTTCGAAAAAGGAGCTTCTTTGGAAGAAAAAGCTGAGGTGACAGATAAGTGGTTCACAGAACTTCAATCGCAAAGAAAGTTTAATGGAGCCGTCTTGATCATAAAAGATGGGCAACCTTTGCTGTCTAAAGGCTATGGATACTCAGATATTGATCGCAAGCAAAAGATAACAGAACACACATCTTTTAGACTAGCTTCATTGTCGAAACAATTCACTGCTACAGGAATTATGTTGCTCAATGAAAATGGAAGCCTTTCGTATGATGACAAAGTATCGAATTATATCAAGCCATTTCCTTATCGAGAAGTCACAATTCGGCATCTTTTAAACCAGACTTCAGGAATACCTGATGCGTATTTGGCTTTAGCAGATCAAAAGAAAAGCGAAATCGATATATTAACTATTGAGCGCGTAGCCCAACTTATCTCAAATGAGCATCTAAAACTAGATCATAAACCAGGGACCCATCATGAATATTCTAACACAGACTATGTTTTAGCGGCACGAATCATTGAGCTTGTATCTGGGCAATCTTTTGAAGCATATATGCAAGAGCAATTATTTGAGCCACTAGGAATGAACAATTCCAGAATTTGGAATCTCTTATCTGCAAAAGATGATGGTGGTAATAGAGCAGATGACTTAGTGATATCAAATATAGAGACTGAGATCACCAGACTAGAGCCTAGTTATATAGATGGAGTAGCAGGAGATGGAGCTGTATTTAGTAGTGTAAGTGATCTTCTTAAGTGGGATCAATACTGGTATAGCGAAGAGCTAATGCCTCGAAGCAGTAAAGTGCAAGCATTTGAGCCTCCCATATTATCAAATGGAAAGAAATCAGATTATGGTTTTGGATGGATGATTACTGAAGATGGCATGTGGCACAATGGATCATGGTTGGGTGCGCGAACAGGAATATATAGAAACACGAAAGAGAAGACTTGTACTATATTATTGGATAATTCTTCAAATATCTACTTAGATGATATTGTGTATGCTTTGGGAAAGGCAAATTTTAAATCTAAGTAGATGGATTTTTTAGTTGCAATTCCAAATTAAGTTGGTTGGCAAAAATACATCTTCATTGCCCCTTTGTTCTTCACATCTATAGTTCCTCTATATAAAAAATCGAACTTGTCTCTTAGTGTATCAAAGATTTGTTCTGATACATTTATTTTATTTGGTTCGCTATTGGCTTCCATGCGAGCGGCTACATTGACCGTATCCCCCCAAGTTCTTCGCATTTAGTTAGAGCTTCGACATAATAACCTTCTGCTTTCGTATAGTCGCCCATATTAGAATATGTGGCTCCAAGATTTTGTAAAGCAGTGGCAATTCTAAATTGATCGTCATGCTTCTCTGCGATACGAATCGTGCGTAGATGATAGTCAATGGATGTTGTATAGTCCCCTGTTGAGTTGTATACAGAGCCTATATTACTGAGC
>CAZRXJ010000254.1:0-4388 GCA_964604025.1 uncultured Saprospiraceae bacterium
CTGCACGTGAGGTGATAGCTGACTATAGTCAAAAGCAATTACAACACATATTCTCTTCTTATGGAGAATTACGTAATGCTAAGACATTTAGCACAGCACTATGTGAAGTAAGAAAGTCGTCTAAGATTGAAGAAGTGAAGCACTTACTTGATATCATAGGTAGAGTATACAGAGGTGATCGTCAGCGATATACATCTCAGGTATTTCAAGCGCTGAGGATAGAAGTGAATGATGAAGTAGGTACGCTTAAGTTGTTTTTAGATAGTGCGATCAAGATGCTCACAGCTGGAGGCAGATTGGTGGTGATCACTTATCACTCTTTAGAGGACAAGATTGTAAAAGCGGCGATGCGTGGAGAAGGGAGCGAGCATGTCCAGTATGACGAGTATGGTCGAAGATTGAGTAGTTTAAAACAGATAACGAAGAAGCCTGTGCTTCCATCAGAATCTGAAGTAGAAAGAAACAGTCGTGCAGCGAGCGCAAAGCTACGTGCGATTGAGAAAATGTAATGATGACAAAACGTATCGGAATATCAAAGCTTTATGATTGGGTGCCATACTTTGGCCTGGTATGTCTATTGGTTCTTTGTTATATAGCAACAGTACATAGTACTGAGACGAAGATTAGAAAGATCAATCAGAAGCATAAAGAGATTGAGGATATAAGAAGAGAATATATCTCTGTGAAAAGAGATGTGCAGCACGAAGGTACGCTGTACGAAGTGGCGAAAGAAGTGAAGGGAGTGGATATGGAAAATGAGATTCATATCCCGAAGAAAATTGAAAAGATATAAATGACTGACTCGGGTCGAAAGAATGAATTGTTGTATCGCGTGTATGCGGTGCTGCTGATGTTCTTCTTGTTTGCTCTTGTTATTGCATTCAAAGTTGTAAAGATTTCAATTGTTGAAGGTGATAAGTGGAGAGCAAAGAAAGAGAAACGCTATTTAGAATGGCGTCCTCTTGAGACTCAGAGAGGTAATATATATGCAGATGATGGTCAAAGTTTGTTGGCCACATCAGTTGAGTTCTTTGAAATACGAATGGATCCTACAGTATGTAAAAAATCAATCTTCATTGATGAGATAGATGCTTTAGGAATTGAATTAGCTAAGTTATACCCAAAGCGATCAGCTTTAGAATGGGTTAATTATATAGCTAATGGCAGAAAAAAAGGTTCGAGATATCTTCTAATTGCAAAAAAGGTAGATCATCATGAACTGGAAAAACTTTCTAATTTTCCAATATTGAAATATGGAAGATATGGAGGTGGATTACGAAAAATACCTAAATATCAACGTGTTAAGCCTTATAGGCAATTAGCAAGTCGTGCGATTGGGCTCGACAGAGATAGTAAGAGAGTAGGAATAGAACATAGTTTTAATCGTCTACTTAAAGGTGAAGAAAGAATCGTGCTTACAAAGGGAATTCCAAGTGGTAATGGTGATAGGATATATATACCTGTTGATAATCCCACAGAATATGAGATTATAAAAGGTAAGGATATCCACACAACAATAAATGTGTCCATGCAGGATATTGTACACAACGAATTGTTAAGAGGATTGAAGGAGCATGATGCACCAGGTGGTACAGCCGTAATGATGGAAGTTAAGACCGGGAGGATAGTCGCCATGTCTAATCTTTCTAAAAACAATGCTGGAGATTATGGAGAATTTCAAAATTTTGCTGTAGCACATCGCTCAGAACCTGGCAGTACTATTAAAGCAGCGAGTGTGTTGGCGCTACTCGATGATGACTTCGCTCATAGTAAGAGTATAGTCGACTTTAGTCTTGGAAAAAAGAACTTCTATGGATTGGATATGTATGATTCTGGATTTCACAACATATCAAAATCTACACTAAAAGAAGCTTTGGAAAAATCGTCAAATGTAGGTATCGCGAGTGCTACTCATGATGCTTACGGGAGAACTCTAAAATGGACTCAATACGCAGAAAAATTGAGACAATTTGGTTTGCACGAATCTTCAGGAATTGAAATTAATGGAGAACCAAATCCATATATAAAGCATCCAAAAATCAATAAAAAAGAATGGTATAGTACTACCATACCTTGGATGGCTCATGGATATGAAATGGAAATGACGCCGCTCCAAGTGCTGAGGTTTTATAATGCAGTAGCCAATGATGGAAAATTAATGGATGCACAGTTAGTAACTGGAATCCAATCAGGAAATAAAATTGAAAAAACTTTTCAACCAAAAGTTAAAAGAGATAGTATAGCAAGCATAGAAAGTATAAGAGAATTACAAACAATGCTTGAAGGTGTTGTTGACAATGGTACAGGAAAAAAATTAAAGTCTAAGTATTATCGATTTGCAGGTAAGACAGGGACGACCAAAGTTGGATATGCTGGAGATGGAGAAGTTGAATATAATGCATCATTTGTTGGCTACTGGCCAGCTGATGCACCTAAATATTCCATGATCGTAGTTGTCTATGGCTTAACAGGTAATTTATACTATGGCAATGCCGTAGCTGGACCGATTTTTAAAAGGTCTATGGATTGGAGCTATGCGATACATAGTGATAGAGCTCAAGTGATCGCAGATGTTGGAGATTTTAGAGGAGATTATACTGGAGATGTATATGGATATGGTGCTGACTATGATAAGATTTTTAGAGATTTGAAAGTCAAGTATTCTCCATCAGGCACTTGGATAAAGGGGCAGTCAGGACAAGAAGGAGAAGTGCTCAATGGAAAGGCTAAAATAACAAGAGATGTTATGCCAGACTTAGAAGGAATGGGATTAAGAGATGCAGTATATGTACTTGAAAATCTCGGAGTTGCAGTGAGTGTAGATGGTGTTGGGAAAGTTACAAAACAATCCTTACGACCTGGGCATGCTATAAGAGACAGAGAAGTAAAGCTTTATCTTAATTAGAAAGTGAAAAAGCTTACTATAAAGGACTTGCTTGATGAAGTAAGTGGATATGAATTGAAAGGAGAAAATCTTCAGGAAGTTGAAGGTATTGCGATTGATTCTCGCAAGGTCAAAGACAATTATGTCTTTGTTGCGATAAGAGGATCAGAGATGGATGGTAATCATTACATCGATAGTGCTATCAATAATGGTGCAGTTGTAATAATAACAGAGCAATTACCGAAGTACTTGAATGAAGAATTAGTCTATGTAAAAGTAGACGATTGTAGAAAGGTAGCTGGAATATTGGCAGATACTTTTTATAATTATCCTTCTGACAAATTGAAATGTATAGGCATAACAGGAACTAATGGAAAGACCTCTATTGCCACATTATTATATAATCTATTTAAAGATATAGGTTACAAGGTTGGATTGATTTCAACCATTGAAATATTGGTTAATGAAGAAAAGTGGAATACTGAATTAACAACTCCAGATGTCGTAAGCCTACATAAGGTGATGAGACAAATGGTTGATGAAGGTTGCTCGCATGTTTTTATGGAAGTTAGTTCTCATGCCATAGATCAAAATCGAATATCAGGAATAAGATTTGATGGCGGAGTTTTTACTAATATAACTCATGATCACCTTGATTATCATGGAGACTTTAAGTCTTACATCAAGGTTAAGCAGTCGTTCTTTTCTAACTTGAATAAAGATGCCTTTGCACTTTCTAATATTGATGACAAGAATGGTTCTATTATGATACAGAACACTACTGCTCGAAGATTAGGGTATAGTGCTCGTGTGTTGACGGATTATAAATTGAAAATCAAAAACGAGGAAAGAATAGGGATGCATCTTGATATCAATGGTCATAAGTTTTTAACGAGACTTACAGGTCGATATAACGCTTATAACCTTACGGCTGTATATGCTGTGGCAAATGAGCTACTTGATATAGCTGATGGATTGTTGATAGAACGATTGAGCGGATTGTATGGAGCGAAAGGTCGGATGGAAGTTGTAGCGATGTCACCAAGAATAATTGTTGACTATGCTCATACTCCTGATGCTTTAGACAATGTTTTGAATACGCTTAGCTCTTCTAAAGAAAAAGGGAGGCTGATATGTGTAGTTGGCTGTGGAGGAGATAGAGACAAGTTGAAGCGTCCTGAAATGGCACGTATAGCAATGACTTTGAGTGATATGGTCATCCTAACTTCTGATAATCCGAGATCTGAAGATCCCGATCAGATTATTAGAGATATGAAGACAGGTATCGATAAAAATGATTTGTCAGACATGTTAGAAATAGTAGATCGTAAAGCTGCCATTAAAACGGCAATAGCTTTATCAGAAGAAGAAGATACAATTCTAATTGCTGGTAAAGGACATGAGGAGTATCAAGAAGTTAATGGTGTAAAACACTTCTTCAGTGATCAACAAATAGTGAAAGATATTTTATCTAACGATATATAAGAGTAGGTTCTATTATCAT
>CAZRXJ010000255.1:0-4380 GCA_964604025.1 uncultured Saprospiraceae bacterium
TGTCTCTCCTTCTATTCTTTTACCCTTGTCTGGCCTTATGTTGCCGACCAGTAGATTTACAAAGGTGGTTTTACCCGTACCATTGGGGCCACTTATACCTACTCTTTCTCCTTTTTGAAATTTGTACCAAAACTCCTCTAAGATTATCTTATCTCCATAAGCCTTATGAACATCTGTAAATTCTAATATCTTCTTACCAAGACGAGCCGAGTCCACTTCAATCTCAAATACTTCATCATACTTTATACTACTGATCTTATCGTTGAGTTTGTGGAAGTCACCGATTCTTGATTTTGCCTTTGTCCCTCTTGCTTTAGGTTGTCTTCTTATCCAATCTAATTCTTTGAGGAGGAGCTTTTTTGCTTTGTCTAGCGAGACATTGTCTTGTTGCGTACGCAGTGCCTTCTTTTCAAGATAATCAGAGTAGTTGCCTTTGAATGGATACAGATGCCCTTTGTCCAATTCTATAATTTCTGTACAGACCCTTTCTAAAAAGTAACGATCATGCGTTACCATAAGTAAGGTCAAGTGATTAGAAGAAAGATATTTTTCTAACCATTCGATCATCTCAATATCAAGATGATTAGTAGGTTCATCTAAGATGATAAAGTCAGGCTCTGACAAAATAATCCTAGCAAGTGCTAATCGCTTCTTTTGACCTCCTGACATCGTACCTACCGATTGATCCATATCAGTAAGATGCAACCTAAATAGAATCTCTTTTCCTTTAGCTTCTGCATCCCAGGCCTTCAAGTCATCCATGACGGCCATAGTCTTTTCAATCTTATGGGCATCTCCTTCATCTAATGCTTGATTATAATCTCGCAATGCTCTAAGCATCGGAACATCTAAATCAAAAAGAACTTCTTCTACTGTCGCCTGTGGCTCAAATTGTGGTTCTTGATCTAAGAATGCCGTCTTGATGTTCTTGTTGAGCAGTATCCTCGACCTTTCTCCTTCTGGGCGTTCCAATCCTGCTATAACTCTTAGCAGTGTAGACTTACCGCTGCCATTACGTGCTATCAAGGCTATTTTGTCTCCTTGACTTATGGTCATATTGATCTTATCAAAAAGAACCTTCTCTCCATAACTCTTAGACACTTCTTCTAATGACAGATACTCCATGATTGCAAATGTAATCTCCTAGAAAATAACAAAGGCCCAATGAACAAATCATTGGGCCTTTTTATTCTTTTTATTAATGATACCTATGGCTTCACAGGTACTGATGTATAATTAGCATCATGGATTATATCTCTCATGATCGACATAGTCTCTTCTAAGTAGATATCTTTGTTGAGATTCTTTAACCAATCTTCATTAGTAGCTTCGGTTTTTTCATCAAATCCAATCGCTTCTAAATCCTCTGGCAGGTTTTCAATATTAAGTGCATCAATGGCATCACCTAGGATATCTTTGTATTTATCAGACTGTTCTTTTTTCTTAGCAAGGTAAGCCTGATGCTTATCGAGATTCAAAGAATAAGAAGTCTTGTCTCTACTTTCTTTATACCAATCTCCTTGTTCTGTAATTAATGAAAACTCTTCGCTCGCAGCTTGACGTTGTTCACTTCTTATCCTTAAGTTCTCTCGATTAGGCACTTTGAACACTTCTTGCTCATATTCTAATGATGACAATTGTGACCATTCCATAGCATTGGGATATTCTCTCTCACCTACATCAATCAATCTAAATCTATCTGGAAAATCTATATCGGGAGAGACACCTTTTAATTGAGTTGATCCACCATCTACTCTGTAGAACTTCTGCATGGTCAACTTCAATTGCCCAAGTGGTTTGAATTCTGCATTGCCTTTCACGGCGCGATCAAGATCAATAAATCTTTGAACAGTGCCTTTTCCAAAAGACTGACTGCCTACAATAATCGCTCTGTCATAATCTTGCATTGCTGCTGCAAGTATCTCTGAAGCTGATGCACTAAATGAATTAATCATTACAATTAGCGGTCCATCATATTGAACATCTGCGTCTTCATCTTTATAGATGTAAGGACTGCGATCTCTTGGCTTAACTTGTACGATAGGGCCATCTTCTATGAAAAGTCCACTCATGTCCACAACATCTTTTAAAGAACCGCCGCCATTATTACGTAGGTCAAGGATGATTCCATTTACATTATTTGCCTTGAGCTTAGTTATCTCTTTAGCAACATCAGCAGCACAACTCGTACCATCTGGTCCATCAAAGGAACTATAAAACTTAGGTAGATCTATATAACCCACATTGTCTATCACACCATCTAAATCTATAATGGCAGATTTTGCAAAACTTTCTAATATATTGATAACATCTCTTTCTAATTGTACATCGACTACAGATCCATCTTTCTTTTGAATAGTCAGTATAACTTCTGTTCCTTTTTTACCCCTTATCTGACTTACTACATCATCTATACGCATACCAAATATGTCCAATGACTCTTCTCCCTTCTGTCTTACTTTTAGAATGAAGTCATTAACTTCTATTTGCTTATTCTTCCACACTGGTCCTCCTGGAACGATAGATACAACCTTAGTAAGATCTCCTTCAGTTCTCAATCGAGCACCTATACCTTCTAACTTGCCACCCATATTGATATCAAAATCTTGCTTTTCTTTAGGATTAAAATAATCAGAATGAGGGTCAAACATATGAGCAAATGTATTGAGGTATGATTCAAAGCGATCTGACCGCCTTACTTTTTTAAAACTCTTATACCACTTGTCATAATCCTCCATCACTTCTGCTCTTGCATCTATTTTAAGTTGTTCGAGTGACTTAGCGACTAACTCCTTATCTCTTATAAGAGCCTCTTCTTTTGCCTTAACTGTCTCTTCAGTCTCTTGATCAACTTTATCATCTAATCCTTTGGCAAGTCTTTTTTGGGCTTTCTCTTGTTTTTCTAATTGTGAAGTCAACTCAGCAAGTACATCATACTTTAACTGCTTCCGCCATCTTTCTTTCTGAGCATCATCATCTTTAGCCCAACCTTTTTTCTCAGGATCGAATTCGAAATCTTCATCAACTGAAAAATCCAATGGACTACCCAATATCTCTTTATACAGACTTTCTACTCTATCAATTCTTGCATTCAACAATGCTGTAGCTTCGTCGAAAAAATCAAACACTCCTTCATTAAATTGATCGTCAATCAATAATTCATATGATGCTATCTGAGCAAGATCTTCTTGCGTATAGTATCGTTTACGACTGTCAACATAATTGAGAAAGTAGTCGTACGCTTCTTTAGAAAAGTCATCATCTATCTGCTCTGGATCATAGTGATATTGGTCTAAGATGCCCATCACTGCATCTTGAATCACTTTCTCTTTTTCAGGATCTGTAGGATCGATATATGATCCAAGCGTATAGCTAAGTCCTCCAATAAAGATGAGGGAGAGGATTTTTATCATGTTCACAATATTTAAAGTCTTTAACGGTAATATACCAGTTAATATACATCTTTAATGCCAAAGTGCCCATCAGGGTTATGACAGGCACTTCTAATTAACTTATGTATAACTTTTTTTGTCTAATGAGCTACTTTTCACGAGATAGCATCATGTCGAACAAGCTATATGAACGGAGCGATAACGAGGGCAACTACCGTCATTAACTTCAATAATATATTGAGTGAAGGACCAGAAGTGTCCTTAAATGGATCACCCACTGTATCTCCTACAACAGTAGCTTTATGTGGATCAGATCCTTTGTAATACATCTTTCCTTTTATATCAACTCCTTCTTCAAACATCTTTTTTGCGTTGTCCCAAGCACCGCCTGCATTAGACTGGAAGATGGCCATCAATACTCCACAGACTGTCACTCCTGCAAGTAATCCACCCAACATCTCAGCTCCTCCTAAGAAACCAAAGATAACGGGTGTAATCACTGCTATCAAACCTGGAAGAATCATTTCTCTGATGGAGGCCTTTGTTGATATATCGACACACTTACTATACTCTGCTTTTCCATCTGCAGCCTCGAAGGTTGCTTTATCAGCATCGCTCCAATCTTTCATCTCTTTTCCATCGTTGCTCTTCATCACTGCAAGCGCTGCCTTAAGCTCAGGTATATCTTTGAATTGTCTTCTTACTTCAGTAATCATATCCATAGCTGCACGCCCTACCGCATTCATAGATAATGCTGAGAACAAAAATGGTAACATACCACCTACAAATAGCGCAGCCATCGTTCTAGCATTGGTAATATCTATACCTGTCAATTGATCACCTGGGTGAGCCACATTATATGCTGTGATAAATGCCGCAAACAGTGCCAATGCTGTTAAAGCCGCAGAGCCTATCGCAAATCCTTTTCCGATAGCTGCGGTTGTGTTTCCTACTGCATCTAATTTATCTGTACGTTGTCTTACTTCTT
>CAZRXJ010000256.1:0-4380 GCA_964604025.1 uncultured Saprospiraceae bacterium
TAATACAAGTCCTCTCTGAACTTGCCTTGTCTTACTTTTTCTAATAGATCAACATTAGTTGCAGTTATAACTCTGACATCGGTCTTCTGCACAACTGAGGAGCCTACACGGATGAATTCTCCAGATTCTAATACGCGCAGAAGATATGCTTGTGTGTCAAGAGGCATCTCTCCTATCTCATCTAAAAAGATTGTACCTCCTCCTGCTGTCTCAAAATATCCTTTGCGATCACCGGTTGCCCCTGTGAATGCTCCTTTATCATGTCCAAACAACTCTGAGTTAATGGTTCCTTCAGGTAGTGCACCCGTATTGATGGCTATAAAAGTGTTGTGCTTTCGTGCACTCAACTGATGGATGATTTTAGAGATCACTTCCTTCCCTACTCCACTTTCACCTTGTACAAGCACGGTAAGATCTGTATTGGCTACACGGATCGCTTTACTCAAGGCTCGGTCTAACAACTCCGACCGTCCTATGATTCCAAATCTTTGTTTTACACTTTGTAGTTTCAAATTTTGTTTTATAATTTCTAATTGATCTTCAATTATAATATCATCCTACTTCAACTATATCTCCTTTCAAAGTAGCACGTGTCACTTCCTTTACATTAACATGGCAGTATTGTCCTGGTTTATAATTTTCTAATTTAGGAAATACGATCATTTTGTTTTGGCTATTTCTCCCTTTGAAATATTGTTCTGACTTTTTAGAATTGCCTTCTATCAAAACTTTAAATGTCTTACCTATATCTTTTTGGTTATGAACCAATGACATATTCATCTGACGCTCCACAATCTCGCTCAATCTTCTTTTCTTAACTTCAAGAGGGATGTCGTCCTCGTATTTTCTGGCCGCCAATGTCCCTGGGCGTTCAGAATAATAAAACATGTAAGACATACTGTACTCTGCATAATCTATCATATCCAAGGTCTCTTGGTGTTCTTGTTCTGTCTCCGTACAAAAACCAGAAATAATATCACTTGATATAGCACATGATGGTATGATGCGATAGATACTTTCTACTCTTTCTTTGTACCACTCCTTATCATATGTGCGATTCATAAGTGATAACACTCGCGAACTACCTGATTGAACAGGTAAGTGTATATAGTCGCAGATATTTTCATATTTGGCCATCGCATAAAGTACATCATCAGTCATATCCTTAGGATGCGAAGTTGAAAAGCGAACTCTGAGATCTGGATGGACATCAGCCACCATCATCAATAACTCTGCAAAGCTCACTTGGCTTTCTTGCTCAGGATTTTTCCATTTGTAAGAATCTACATTCTGACCGAGCAATGTTACTTCTCGATAGCCTTGATCATAAAGGTCTTGGGCTTCCGCTACGATAGTGAAAGCAGAACGACTGCGTTCTCTGCCTCTCGTAAAAGGAACAACACAGAATGAACACATGTTATCACAACCTCTCATGATGGAGATAAAGGCGGTGATACCATTGCTGTCCAATCTAAGTGGAGAAATATCTGCATAGGTCTCCTCTCGGGATAATAGTACATTGACTCCCTTTTGACCTCCTTCAGCGCCTGCCACGAGGCCTGGCAAATCGCGATAAGCATCAGGACCAACTACTATGTCTACTATTTTTTCTTCTTCAAGAAATTTTGACTTTAATCTTTCAGCCATACAACCTAGGACACCAACTACAAGGTCAGGTTTTTGTGCTTTAAGTTTGTTGAAGATGGATAGGCGTTGTCTGACGTTGTACTCAGCTTTCTCCCTTATAGAACAAGTATTGATCAAGATGAGATCAGATTCTTCCATGATACGAGTGGATGTATAACCATTATCTGCTAAGACTGATGCAACTATCTCACTGTCACTGAAGTTCATAGCACATCCATAGCTCTCAATGTAGAACTTCTTCTTACCTTCTCCGATACTGTTCGGTACTTCAAGAACTTCTCCTTGTCGATCTTCAGACAGTGGTTCATTCGGCCCTATTCTTATCTCATCCTTAACATCTTCTATGGTCGGATTATCATCGTACATATCAGCAGTCTCTTCCTTTAATTATCTAATCGTCCCGCAAAGATATGATAAAGCACAATGCGGTGTGACATTATGTCAGGCTTCTATCGATAATAAGGCCAACTACTTCTCAGTATCAGCATATATATTTGCATCAGCGAATAATGAAAATTACGATATCAGATATCTCTCAATTGACTGAAGTAACCCAACAGCTGATTGATCTTATGGATCGATACAATATATTCTTACTCAAAGGAGATCTCGGATCAGGAAAAACCACGTTGGTGAAACAATGGATGGCAGACCTTGGGACTAAAGATCTCGTGAGTAGTCCGACATTCTCCATTATCAACGAATATCACGCTAAGAACAAAATCATATATCACATGGATATGTATCGTCTTCAATCTATAGATGAGGCTCTTAACATCGGTATTGAAGAGTACATCTACAAAAGTGATCACTACAACATCATAGAATGGCCAGACCTCATCTTGAACCTGATAGATGAGTCATATATCATGATTGAGATATGTGTGGATGATAATCAACGTACATTCGCTATTAACAAGATAGATCAGTAGTATGATGACTGTCAACAATGAGATAATTAGTATATCTTCACTGACTTAGCTGTCAGTATTAGGAATTGGAAAAAATCGATGTCAGGAAGCGATAAATATAAATTCTCCACCTTCTTTGCCAAGGGTCAATATGAGACTCAGGTCGAAACCCTCGAAGTTAAAACGCAAGGAGAAGGACTATCCATCGGTATCCCTAAAGAAAATCATTATGGCGAATGCCGGGTGGCCTTAGTCCCTAATTCGATCAGATCTCTGGTAGGTTATGGCCACAAGGTTATAGTCGAGTCCAAGGCTGGCAACAACTCGAGATTCACAGATGATCACTTTGCATCTGCTGGGGCTGAAATCAGCGCCGATCGCGCACGTGCATTTACAGCTGGTATCGTTATAAAAAGTGCTCCCCCTACGGTAGAAGAGCTCGACTTGATGTCTGAAGGACAGATCCTTATCACTCCCTTGCAGCTACCACTAATCTCTAGCGGGTATATTGAAAAACTAAAAAAGAAGCGCATCACAGCCATTGCGATGGAGCATCTGAGATATGAGGATGGTTCATTTCCAGTGATCAGGATCATGAGTGAGATAGCAGGTAGGATGGCTATCATGATTGCTTCTCATCTACTCACTAACACTTCAGAAGGGCGAGGCGTGATGCTAGGAGGTGTATCTGGTGTACCTCCATCAAAGGTGGTCATCTTAGGTGCAGGAGTGGTGGGAGAACATGCTACCAGAACAGCACTGGGACTTGGTGCATCCGTCAGGATATTTGATAATGATATCTATAAGATCATAAGGTTACAAAACAAAATAGGACGTCAACTTCATACTTCATCTATCAATCCAGAATATGTGGCTTATCAACTCACAAGCGCTGATGTTGTAGTGGGTGCCATCCACTCTAAGACAGGGCGGTGTCCAATCATCGTAACAGAAGAGATGGTCAACAATATGAAAAAAGGATCAGTGATCATGGATGTAAGTATAGACCAAGGTGGTTGCTTCGAGACATCAGAGATCACCACTCATGACAAGCCGACTTTCGTCAAATATGGTGTTACTCACTATTGTGTCCCCAACATAGCATCCAATGTAGCACGTACAAGCTCGATGGCCATCAGCAATATACTTACTCCACTTATACTACGGATTGGCAATGGTCAAAAACTATCTGACATCCTCTATCACTACGGAGGTATCCGCAATGGCGTATATACTTATCAAGGACATGTGACCAATGAATACCTTGCTAAGCGATTCAAAATGAAATTTGCAGCGCTGGAATTGTTGTTGACTTCGGCGCACTAGATTTAATGTGTTAATGAGTAAATGTTTTCAAATGACAAATTGCATGCTACAATTGGACCGGCTGTATCGAGAGTGGTGACACAGGAGTGATATCATGATCACAGCTTGATATCGGTAGAGTTTAATTCTTCTGATAATTCTTTTAATTTTTTATTCATTTCTTCAAATCCAAGTTTAGTTTCTGAATCTAATTTCTTTTAAAAAGTCCTACTAATATTTCATTATATTTTCTGCTTGCATAAAAGTCAAAGTACCATCCCCATTATCAACTATCACAAAACTATGTTCTCTATCAAAGAGCCCTTTTAAACCATATATTTTCCAATCCCAAGTGTTTCTTGATTGCGATTTTAAACTAATACCTTAGGTTTAAACTTCATCCCTCCTGCATTAATTCTTACTTATTCTCCTACAATAAAATCACCTTCTACAGTGATTAAAATGCATTCAATTTTCGTATTCAAAAAAATTCGCAAGAACATTCCATACAACTTCA
>CAZRXJ010000257.1:0-4371 GCA_964604025.1 uncultured Saprospiraceae bacterium
TTTATGATGATCTAATTATCATCGATGGATATTAGTCAGTTTATATGTCGCAATGATAAAGAAGTACTAATTTGTATATCAGATGCATACGATTAAAGAAGATCTGCTCCATTACATATGGAAGACTAAAAGCTTCAACCAACAGAATCTAACGACTACTGATGGACGTGAGGTTAACATCCTCACCTATGGTCACCACAATCATGATGCTGGGCCTGACTTTCTAAATGCTAAAGTAGAAATAGAAGACACCACTTGGGCTGGGCACATAGAGATACATATCAAAGCTTCTGACTGGATGAGACACCGACATGATAATGATCCGTCCTATCAAAATGTCATCCTACATGTGGTTATGGATGCCGATAGTCCAATTGAATTGAAAGATGGATCTACGATCCCATGCTTAGAACTAAAAAATCTGATCGACCACAAACTCATCGGTAAATATCATTATCTACAAAACAACAAGTCCTGGATCCCTTGCGAAGAAGAGATTACCTCAACTTCTGATATCATCCGAGCTACAGCAAAAGAAAGGTCTTTAGCACAACGACTTACTAAAAAAGCTTCTGAATTGACGTCAGAGCTCTATCATCTCAATCAAGATCTTAATGAATTAATCTATCAAAGATTGGCTTGGGCCTTTGGCCTTAGGGTGAATGCAGAATCGATGTTAACCTTGGCAAAGTCGTTGCCATATAACATCATTACCAAACATAGAGACCAATCTATTCAGATTGAAGCACTATTTTTTGGTCAATCTGGATTACTCCCCAGTGATGATAAACATGAATATGTACAGGTATTGAACAGAGAATATAAACTGCTAAAAGCAAAATTCAACCTGAAGCCGTTATCAGCAGTTCAATGGAAGTTTTCTAAGCTTAGACCGGCAGCATTTCCTACGATTAGGATCGCTCAGTTTGCTTCATTTTTATGTTCTATTGAAAGGTTAGATAGCCTGATTTTCAATTATGAATTGAGCGATATTAAGAAAAGTCTTGAAATAAAATTAGATGGCTATTGGAGAGATCATTATCGATTTGGCCAATCATCTGTAGCTCGAATAAAATCATTGGGCAAGAACAAACAAGGCGTTATCATCATCAATGCCATCGTACCGATCCTCTTTATGTATGGTATCAATAGACAGTCAGAAAGACATAAAGAAAAAGCCATCGAGTTATTAGAAAGCTTACCAGCAGAACTTAATAGTATCACTAAGCGTTGGTCTCTGTTAGAAATGTCTAATGACAATGCCGCTGATTCTCAGGCACTCATAGAGCTCAAGAAGTCTAACTGTGATCAACATCAGTGTATGGCTTGTCCCATCGGTCATAAGATTGTTTCTGTATAGATATGAGAGAAGTATTATTTAAGGTATTGCTTTCTCCATTTGCGGCAGCATATGGACTGAGTATACTTGTGCGCAACAGTCTATACAAGTGGGGTCTACTTAAGTCTGCCTCTTTTAATCTACCTGTAATAGGAGTGGGCAACTTAACCCTTGGTGGTGCGGGAAAGACACCACATGTAGAATATCTCATACGACTGCTCAGTCCCTATCTAAAAGTTGCCACACTTAGTCGAGGATATAAAAGAAAAACCAAGGGGTTCAAGATGGTGCAAAGAGGGGATAACTCGTTGGTTGTTGGCGATGAACCATTACAATACTTCCTCAAGTATCCACAGATTAAAGTAGCGGTATCGGAAAGTCGTTCGATTGGCATCCCTATGGTATTGAGTCGATATCCTGATATCCAAGCGATACTGCTGGATGACAGTTATCAACACCTATCGGTTACCCCTGGGATCAACATCCTACTCACAGAATATAGCAAACCCTATAGCGACGATGTCCTACTTCCATCTGGTCGCTTACGCGAATGGCGTTCAGGTGCCAATCGAGCAGATATTGTTGTTGTCACCAAATGCCCTGATCAGATAGATCAAGCTATAAGGGAAAATATGAGACAGCGGTTAGATCTCATCAATACTCAAAAACTCTTTTTTTCTAAGTACATCTATGGACCACCTTACCACTTGATCAATGGCACAAGACATCCATTACATAACTTTGATAGAGTAATCCTCCTTACCGCTATTGCTAACGAATCTTACCTCTACTCATACATTGAAAAGAATGTAACAGAAGTCCATACGATGACTTACGAAGATCATCATGCTTTTACCCCACACGAAGTATCGCTGTTAAAGCAACACTATGATCATCTTGGACATGATAGAACGACAATTATCACCACAGAAAAAGACGCAACAAGACTGATACTTCATCATAAATTCATTAAGGAGCATCGGTTAC
The DNA here is from genome assembly GCA_964604025.1 of uncultured Saprospiraceae bacterium. GTDB lineage: Bacteria > Bacteroidota > Bacteroidia > Chitinophagales > Saprospiraceae > JAJRXG01. The sequence continues at coordinate 2,327 of CAZRXJ010000257.1, forward strand.
CCATCATGGTTCTTCCGCTTCAAGTAGAATTCTTGGATGACGATGGTCAACTCTTCAATCTCGAAATGAAGAACTTTCTGTTGAACTTTAAGATCTAAGTTTGCTAAGTCTGCAAGACTACCTTATGATCTTCATTATATAAGAACATATATAAATATTCATCATATAAGTATAGTTTTTTGCACCTTTATAGTGTGATTGGTAAGGTATACATGCTTATAATGATTTTAGCAGTCTTTGCTATGCCCGGCTATAGTCAACTATCCAATCTTGATCACAATCCTGATGTTACGCATATGCTCGATAGACTCGGTACTTCAGGGCATCTGGATCTGCAACATCAGACTGTTAGATATCAAAGCTTACTAGACATCCTTCATGCTACCTTGAAGACTGAAGATCTTGGCGCATTGGACTATCTAAGATGGCAGCAGTTCTTGCATTCTATCCCTGAACGGAAATATTATATCTCTGATACCAACACGACTGAGCCTATCCCATCTAAGGGTATATTCAAGACATTTTACAAGTCGCCATACTCTTTCTTCACTGTTGACACCGATGACTTCTTTTTGAAGATAGATCCAATTTTTCATTTTGGTCTGGGTGATGATAGTCAAGACAATAACTTTGTTTTTCAAAACACAAGAGGCATCAGACTTAGAGGGACCATAGATCAGAAGGTATATTTCTATACCAACATATTAGAAAATCAACAGCGTTTTCTAAATTATGAAGAAGACGAAATCACAAGACTCAACGCCATCCCAGGCCAAGGTTTTTTCAAAACATATCAAAGTGGTCTCTTCGATAGAGTCAACGGTTGGGATTATCTTAATGCTCAAGCATATGTTGGATTAAAAATATCCAAATCGATAGACCTACAACTAGGTCATGGCAGGCACTTTATAGGCGACGGTATCCGATCGATGTTATTGAGTGACTATGGCAACAACTACTTTTATCTACAACTCAACACACGTATCTGGAAACTTCATTATCAAAACACTTTTGCAGAGTTAAGTTCTACTTCAAGCCGAGACAACGTAGGAAGTGAATTGCTTCCTAAGAAGTATATGGCCAGTCATTATCTTAATTTCCATGTTAATGATCGACTGTCTATAGGTCTCTACGAATCTGTTATCTTTAGTAGAGAGAACAATTTTGAATTTCAATATCTCAATCCCATCATCTTATATAGAACAGCAGAGCAGTTTTTAGATAGTCCAGACAATGCGCTTTTAGGTTTTAACATAAAGTGGATACCCAGATTAAAATACCAGATCTATGGCCAATTGATGATTGACGAGTTAAGAACTGATCAGGTATTCTCTGGCAGAGGTTGGTGGGGCAATAAGATTGGATATCAGATTGGATTAAAAAAGTTTGACTTATTCAATATCAGCAACCTTGATTTGCAATTAGAAATCAACAGTGCCAGACCTTATACCTACGCACATAGAGACAACGATGTAACGAAGAGACCCGCTACTAGTTATAGTCACTTTAATCAACCACTTGCACATCCATACGGTGCCAACTTTAGAGAGATGATATTACAATTAAAGTATCAAGTAAGTAACAATCTGACCTTATCGGGCGTCATGTTACATTCTAATTATGGTACTGACGACAATCTCAATATTGGTAGAGACATATTGAAAAACTATGAGTCGCGTATCTCAGACTTTGGCAACTTCACAGGTCAAGGAGATGACAATGATGTCAATGCCTTACACCTTAACGCCGCTTGGCAGTTGCATCCTAACTACTTTATAGACTTTACTTATATCAACCGCAGTCATAAGATAGAAGACCAAGCTACTATCAATACTAATTATTGGGGTTTTGGATTGAGGGTTAATATCTTTAGTAGAAGATTGTTACTGTAATCTACTTATCAATTCAAAATGAAGTAATCAACTACCCTTAATCAAAAAAAGGCATAGCCATGCATGATTTGGCGCGGCGGCCAAGCTCGCACAAGCTAAAAAAGACTTAGTACCACCTTCGTCAATTATACTTCGACAAAAGGAACATGCCAT
>CAZRXJ010000258.1:0-4368 GCA_964604025.1 uncultured Saprospiraceae bacterium
ATCATCATTACCGGTTACGCATCGATCGAGACTGCGGTAGAAACGATGAAATTTGGTGCGATGGATTACTTCCAGAAGCCGTTCACCGAAGAAGAGATAGTCAGTTTCATTTGATAAAAAAGATAATATGATTAGTTTTTTCTAATATCGAAAGTTCACATAATTTATAGTTGAGGATAACGCTTTCTAATTCTTTAGAATTCTGAATTACCGACAAGGTATTATGATCAGCCAGTAGTTGAGCAAGTTTGCTATTGTTGATGTTTGGGCCTGTTACGGTGTGGCAATTAGAAAGTAGCGGTTCTGCTATATTGTGTAGACCGCCTGAAAAACCTCCACCTACATATGCTATGTTGCAGTTTTGGTATAGAGATTTGAGTATTCCGATCTGATCAATAATTATAATTTCAATATCAGCTGCTTCTTGATAGGTTGAGTAAAGGGTGGTTTTGATATCGCGTGATTTTAATCTATCGGCAAGTGTTTTAGCTCTGTTCGATTCATGTGGAGCTATAACCATACGATATCCACTTGCAGTAAGATTTTTGATCAATGGTATAATTATTTGCTCATCTTCTTTATGTGTACTGCCCCATATAATTTTGCTTAATTCCTTAGACTGACGATTATAAAAACTTGCTATAAGTTTGTTATTGTCCAGTTCTTTAAGTTGATCGATAATACTGTCTATTCTTGGGTTTCCAGCTATGACAATGTTTTGTGTTTTAGAGATTTTTTCTAACCTTAATTGATCTTCTTCATCTATTGTGATGATGTGTTCGGCGTTCCTGATATATTTGGACAAGCTACGCAGATACATCTTTTTTTTAAAACCTGACTTGATAGAGACACCCACAAAACTATACCGGATATCGCGTACAATGAGATAGTCCAACATCGCAGGCCATATAGCCAGTGTGCTTATGATAACTTGGTCGACGCTCCTCTGATCAAAGTATCTTCTTACCGCTGTTGGCGTATCAATCGGGTTGTATGAGATATGATCTGCCTGATGAGATATATCGCCCTGTTTGAGTGGCATATATCCCGATGGAGAAAAAAAAGACACCTCTATATGTGGTGGTGGAGATGCGTTTTTGAGTATGGATATGACTGATTTTATACTTTCATATTCTCCTAATGATGGACAAAAGATCAATATATGATCTCCTTTGGTTTGACCTTCAACTATATCAGAAGGGGCACGATTGTGCTCATATTTCCATTGATATATGGATGATGACTTGGGCAATACGTCTATGAGGCCATAGAGCAAAGGTGCTATGATCGGATATATATAGGTCCAGATAAGGCCTCCCAAGGTGCTCATGAACATAAACATATATTAAAAATCACTAAAACGTTGCCAGAACTATCAATTCCTACCTCTGAGCGATTATATTTACATCGTATTTAATCGTAATATGATTGATCTGAGTAAGGAGCATATACCATGGAAGTGGGTATGCAAGATATTAGCATGCATGGTATGTCTATGTTTCATGCATATCTCTCTGTATGCTCAGATATCTACTTATGAGGATCAGCTCGTACTTCTTCTTGAGGAGCGGGGTATTAGTCAAGAAGAATTTAATGAAGTATTGATCGATGCTGGCTATGATCCCAATAATCTTGATAATCTGTCGGTAAGTGAGACAGAAGATATCGGTCGCCTTCTTCAAGACTATTACAGATCAAGATTTTATAACATCCAGCAACAGATACCGCAGGATACGTTTGTTACTGGCTTATCAGATACTATAGATATTGATTCTATTTTGTTGAATGAAGATTCTCTTGGTCTAGTATTGGACACTATACCAGAGGTGATATATGGCCATAGTTATTTCCGCTCAGGGCAAATAGCACTTATACCTTTAGGACAAGGATACAATCCACCAGAGACTTATATCTTGGGTGCTGGAGATGAAGTTGTTGTATCGATATATGGCAACTCGAGTGTAGAAGAGAGTCATGTGATCGGTGATGATGGTTCTGTTCGCATATATGACGGTCGTGTAAAAGTGACCATTGGAGGTGCATCCAAACAAGAAGCAAGGATCAGATTAGAAAGAAGATATAGAGAGTTTTTTAGATTTTCTCCTAACCAGTTTAGTCTCACAGTAACAGCCGTTAGGCCTATTAGAATTCAAGTTTTTGGAGAAGTAGTAAGCCCAGGCGATATGACAGTGTCCGCAGCTAATGGAATCACACAAGTGATCGCTGAAGCAGGTGGTATTACAGACGATGGTAGTGTGCGTAATATTAAGTTGACAAAGAGAAATGGAGAGGAAGAGATATTTGACTTTTATAAGTTGATCACAAATCCTAGTTATCTCCAGGATTTTTCTCTTAATAATGGAGACTTGGTTGTCGTGCCTCCAGCACGAAAGTTAGCAACAATCGAAGGCCCAGTCAAAAGACCTCATCAATATGAATTGAAAGAGGAGGATGGATTATTTGACTTGATCGAATACGCAGGAGGTCTAAAAGGAAAAGCATTCTTGCGATCAATGAAGATCAATCGATATGAGAATGATAGAAGGATTGTGAAAGATGTAGCATATGCAGAACAAGTAAAACAGAATAGAGACTTCCCATTAGAAAATGGTGACGAGGTTATCGTTACAGAGATTCTTGACGAATTAGAAAACTATGTTAGCATAACTGGTGATGTCCGTAGAGAAGGCAACTATGAACTTGTTGAGGGATTGACATTAAAAGATCTTCTACTTTTAGCAGGTGTTAGGTCAACGGCAAAGTTGGATAAGGCTTCTTTGCGTAGGATAGATGAATCAGGACATATAAACATAATCCCCGTCTCTTTAGAAGACGCACTCAATGGAGTAGGGGCCTCATCATTAATTATGATGCAGGATAGAGATCAATTAGAAGTTTGGCCCAAAGAGAGATTCTTAGATAACAAATATATCAAGATTGCAGGTGCGGTCAGGTTTCCTGAGCAGTTCGACTATGATGATGGAGGAACAATCAAGGCTTCAGATCTAATCGAGTTAGCAGGCGGACTGAGGAGTGATGCTGCACAATATGCGATGGTTCATAGATTAGACCCTCATAACCCTAACAAACATGATTATGCTCGTCTTAACTTGGACAGACTGATGAATGATCCAAGTGCTGCTGATAACATAATATTGGAGCCTTATGATTCACTGCACATATACTCTGAAAATGAATTTCAGGAAGATGTTTTTGTATCAGTATCTGGTGCTGTCAATGAACCTGGCGAATTTGTATTTGGAGAGGGCATGACCATTAAGGATGCTATTCTTTTAGCTAATGGATTCAAAAGATCATCAGCCACTAATAGAATAGAAGTTGCAAGGGTAATTATAAAAAATAACGAACCCACTGAAACTATAATACAACAAGTTGCCGTAGACCGTAATCAATTGCAAAGGACAGGAGATGATGAATTCATGTTAGAACCGTTCGATCACATCTTTGTACGATATGTTCCAAGGTTTGAATTACAACAAAATGTTTATGTGAAAGGAGAAGTTGTATCGCCAGGTGGATATAGTCTTAAAAAGGATAATGAAACGATCTATGATATCATCGATCGCGCTGGTGGCATCACAAGAGAAGCTTATCCTGCAGCGGGGACATTCTATCGTTCTCAAGATAGTCTTGGGTTTATGATTATGAGATTAGATGAAGTACTCGACAATCCATCAAGTCTCTATAATCACGTCTTGCTGGATGGGGATACCATCTTTGTGCCAAAGATCAACAATTATGTCAAGATCAACGGAGCTACGACTTTTATCCAACAGACAGATAGCAAGGAAGTTATCGCTCCATATATCGCAGGGAAGAACGCGCTCTACTATATCAATAATTATGCTGGTGGATTTGCAGATAATGCGCGTAGGGATAAGATCATCGTGAGATATCCTAATGGAGAGGTGAAGCAAGTAAAGAAGACATTCTTGTTTGGGAGAAAATACCCGGAAGTCTTACCAGGATCTGAGATCAATGTTTGGACCATAGCCAAAGACTTAAGAGCAGACAGGCAAGACCAAGAAGTCAACTGGACAAAAGTGCTCGGAGATAGTATTGCACAAGCGACTTCCATTCTCGGCTTATTGTTGTTAGTGCAGAGACTAGATTAATGCGCTTGGCACACGACCCACCCTCGTGAGTTGAACAAATTGATGATAGGCATAGTCTGTCAAAAACATCTGATATAACATCCTACAATTACCAATGTCACGCACATATTGCAGATTAATTATCAAGTTTAAAGTCTATGTTTAAACATAATAAAGAGTGTTTGGAATATATCGATCTATTGATAATTGACAGTCTAATATTTCGATTAACATGAATAAGTAAAAATATATG
>CAZRXJ010000259.1:0-4329 GCA_964604025.1 uncultured Saprospiraceae bacterium
TGCCCCTGACCAGGCAGCACGTGCCAGTAGTCGAAGCCCTGAGGATCGACGCCAAGATGCCACTTCCCGATCATCGCTGTTTGGTAGCCCGACTGTTGCAGTACCTTGTTGAAGGTGGGCTGTGCCATGTCGAACTCGTCGCTGTTGTCCTTCTTTCCGTTCACATTCTTTATAATATCTTGAAGTGGCAAGTGTTCTAGCCCTTCCTTCCAATCAACTCTTGGATATTCAGGCGCCATATCGTAGAATTTTTGCAATCTAAGTAGGTCATCTTGAGAGATACCTTGGGGTAATCTTGGTGCATTGATATCATGACTTGTACCGTACAGCCATGCTATGAGTAACATCTGAACAGCGCCACCACGATACCAGTTTCCTTGTTCATAATACTTTCCTATTCTGCCTACACCTGCTCCAAAACTCTGAGGTACCAGAGCAACATGCGCAGGATGATCTAAGGAGGCTACTGCCATCTGCCATTCTGCAGTTGATGAACACCCAAGTGTACCAATTTTGCCATTGGACCATGATTGTTTTTCTAACCAAGAGAAGGCATCATATCCATCAGTTAAGGGTGTACCCAAGATGTCCCATTCACCTTCTGAAAAGAATCGGCCTCTTTCATTTTGTACAACATAAGCATAGCCCTTCTTTACAGCATCAAGTGCTCTTTGGTAAGTGCGTGTGCGTTCTTCGCCATTGCCATAGCCATTGAAGTTATAAGGTGTTCTTGAAAAAATTATTGGAACTTTTTCATTGGACTTTGGTCGGTAGATATCTGTACAAAGTCGGATGCCATCTCTCATTGGCATCATAACCTTCTGATCGATATGCGCTATTCCTTCCAATTCACTTTTAATGTCCGATTGTCCATTAAGAAGTGTAGACCAGAAGAGAAAAAGTGCGGTTAAGCTAATAGCGAAATAATGTATTTTCATAATAGTGTATCATTAATGGTCTTGATATAGACTAAATTACGGATTAGTTGATAAAGAATATATCAAGATGCAACAATCCAACAGTTTTATACCTTTACAATGTGAGAAACATAAAAGATGAAATACCTAATTATTATAAGTACACTCTTATTAGTAGCATGTGGAACAACAACTTCACAAGGAGATATATCCAGTAAGAGTACTATGAAACAAGATTTATCGGACTATGAGACGGCATACTTCGCTAGTGGGTGCTTTTGGTGTGTTGAAGCTGTATATGAAAGTGTGCGTGGAGTGGCGGAGTCTATATCTGGCTATGCTGGAGGCCATACTGAATACCCTACGTATGAATCTTCTAATACAGGCAGAACTGGTCATGCAGAGGCAGTAGAGATATATTATGATCCTGATGTTGTTAGTTTTGAAACATTGGTGAAAGTTTATTATGCTTCACAAGATCCAACACAAGTCAATGGTCAAGGACCAGATCGTGGCTCTCAATATAGATCGATAATCTTTTATAAAAACGAAGAACAAAAAGCAATAGCAGAGCGCTATAAGTCTTTGGTAGCTCAAGAATACGACAGACCTATAGTTACAGAGATTTCGCCTTTTGAGAAGTTCTGGATAGGAGAGGATTATCATCAAGACTTTGAGCGACTGCATCCTAACCAATCTTATATTAGAGCCGTATCTATACCGAGATTAAAGAGATTTCAGGCGAAGCATCCTGAACTATTAAAAGAAGCTATGCCTCATTAAGAGACACAGCTTTTGTCCAAATATATTATACTGGCCAGCGATCTATGTTAACCACAAGGAAGGTCACTGAGGTCTGCGCGTGCTTCATTGATGGTTTCTCTAAATTCATCTCCCTGTCCAAACTCATCCGCACAATCCTCAAAGTCTTCTAAATTATTAATCCAAGAATCAATAGCACTTATCAAAGATTGGCAATTAGCATCGTTCGGATCATTGTCAAAAGCCAATGAAGCCGTTAGTACATCACTAAAGCCGTTAGTAAAAGCGTCCGCTACAGCTTGTTCATCATCGCAATCAACACCTCCTCCACAAGAGGCTAAAGAAACTCCTATAAGCAGCAAGAATGAATACAAAAAAATGTTACGCATCATAAAATTTTTGGTTGTTAAGTTTTTTCTCAACGCAATATTAATCAAGCATATACATTCTCGCATCATTGAAATCAGGGATTTTTCAATATGGGTCCAGCATTACTAATGTCTGTTCCTGCCACTTCTTTGAATTTCTCAAAGTTATCATGAAAGAGTTGCACTAATTTTTGAGCAGCACTATCATAATCTTTTTCGTTGAGCCAAGTTTCTCTTGGATTTAATATGGCATTGGGTACATCAGGGCATGCTTGAGGTATCGATATTTTAAAATTAGGATGTTCAGAATATTCAATTTTTTCTAATTGTCCTGTAAGTGCAGCCTTGATCATCGCTCTGGTGTAAGCCAGTTCTATACGACTACCTTCACCATAAGGACCACCAGTCCATCCTGTATTGACTAACCAGATGTTGATCTCCTTATGACCGCCTGATTTTTTGCTAGCTTCTATTTTTTCTCCCAGCATCCTTGCATATGCAGAAGGGTGTAGTGGTAAGAAAGGTGCGCCAAAGCAAGCTGAAAAGGTTGCCTGTGGCTCTGTTATACCAGCCTCTGTACCAGCTATCTTTGCTGTATATCCACTTATAAAGTGATACATAGCTTGTTCTTTGGAGAGCTTTGATATCGGAGGAAGTATACCAAAAGCATCGCAAGTCAAAAAGAAGATGTTCTTTGGTTGATCACCACGCGAATTATACATGATGTTGTCTATATGGTCGATAGGATAACTCACTCGAGTATTCTGAGTGATAGAGCTATCATGATAATCGGGAGTATGACCATCTTCTTTAAGTCCTATGTTTTCTAAAAGTGCTCCAAACTTTATAGCTCTATATATCTGTGGCTCTTTAGTCTCTGATAGATCGATGACTTTAGCATAACAGCCCCCCTCCAGATTAAAAACATTGGCTTCAGACCAACCGTGTTCGTCATCACCGATAAGCCTTCTATCGGGATCATTGGACAGTGTTGTTTTACCTGTACCTGATAGACCAAAGAATAGGGTAGTATCTCCTTTAGTTCCAACATTAGCTGAACAATGCATCGAAAGAACATTTCTTTGTGTCGGAAGTACATAATTAAGAACAGAGAAGATTCCTTTTTTAATTTCTCCAGTATAAGCGGTACCGCCGATTAGAATAATCTTTTTAGAAAAATTAATAATTGAAAAATTCTCTTGCCTTGTACCATGCTTAGAAGCATCTGCTAACACACCTGGAAATGCATATATACTCCATTCGTCTGTAACTAGATCTTCGATATCTTCTCCATCAGGTCTGAGAAACATGTTGTAGGCAAATAAATTTTGCCATGGAAACTCAGTGTATACTTTGACATTGATCCGATATTTTCTGCTGGCACAAGCATATGCGTCACGCATATAGATGTGATCCAGATCTTTCACATAGTCTAACATCTTAGACTCAAGTTGGTCATAATGTTTTGGATCGATAGGCAGGTTGACTTCACCCCAATCAACAGTGTCACTAGTTATATCGTCTTTGACTATAAACCTGTCTTTGGGTGATCTACCTGTAAATTTTCCAGTATTGACGACCAAGGCGCCAGTTGTGCTGATGAGTCCTTGGTCTTTTTTGATACTGTCTTCTACTAGTCCCGCAACTGAGATATTCTCTTTTATGTTGTGATGTTGCATTCTGAGTTTTTATTTTATTCTAAATAGTTTTTTCCATAAAATATTCTGCTTTAGAAACCATATGTTCACTCCCGCAGAAAAATGGAGTTCTTTGATGTAGTTCTTTGGGCTGTATATCCAGTATTCTTTTATAACCATTTGAGGCACTTCCTCCAGCTTGTTCTATGATTAATGCGATAGGATTGCACTCATACAAGAGGCGCAATTTTCCATTTTCGGCCTTAGCTGTCTGTGGGTAGATATATATCCCTCCCTTGAGTAGATTGCGATGCACATCTGACACAAGTGAACCAATATATCTCGATGTATACGGCCTTCCTTGGCCTTCTTGTTGACAGTACTTTATATAATCTTTTACACCTTGCGGAAAATGAACATAATTACCCTCATTGATGGAATAAATACTGCCATATTTAGGTATCGTCATCTTCGGATGCGAATGATAAAATGTGCCAATGGCGGGATTCAAGGTGAAGCCATTAACACCATGACCTGTCGTATAGACGAGCATAGTCGAAGTGCCATAGATGATGTATCCTGCTGCTACTTGTGCATGCCCCGGTTGGAGGAAGTCTTGCTCTTCAACGGGAGTTTCCGTAGGTG
>CAZRXJ010000260.1:0-4327 GCA_964604025.1 uncultured Saprospiraceae bacterium
GACCACGTGTATACCACAATCGGCTAGAATCTTCATCTTCGCTTCTGCAGTATCCTCTGCTCCACCTATGATGGCACCAGCATGTCCCATTGTTCTTCCTTTGGGTGCTGTCTGACCAGCTATGAATCCTACCACTGGTTTAGTCTTATTGTCTTTGACCCACCTCGCAGCTTCGGCTTCCATGCCTCCACCAATCTCACCGATCATGATGATCCCTTCGGTGTCTGGGTCATTCATCAGCAGCTCAACAGCATCTTTAGTTGATGTCCCTACGATGGGATCGCCACCTATACCGATACAAGTAGATTGTCCTTTACCTGTCTTCGTCACTTGATCAACAGCTTCATAAGTCAACGTACCTGATCGCGATATGATGCCTATTGTACCTTGACGGTGTATGAATCCTGGCATGATGCCCAACTTAGCTTCACCTGGAGTGATGACACCTGGACAATTAGGTCCTACTAATCTCACATCTCTATCAGAAAGAAAAGCATGAACTTTGACCATATCTTGTACAGGTATACCTTCTGTGATACAGACGATTACTTTCACTCCGGCGTCTGCTGATTCCATTATGGCATCTGCAGCAAAACGAGGTGGAACAAATATGATCGAGGTATCAGCTCCTTCTTTGTTAACAGCATCTGCTACTGTATTGAATACGGGTTTGTCTAGATGCGTCTGATCACCCTTACCAGGTACTACACCACCAACAATGTTGGTACCATATTCAATCATTTGCTCTGAGTGGAAAGTTCCTTCTTTCCCCGTGAATCCTTGGACAATTACCCTACTGTCTTTATTTAATAAGACGCTCATATATCTTATCTAACTTTTATTCTATTATAAATACTTCCTCTCCTGGTTTACTCAGAAAATACTTTTCTCGGGCATACTTCTCTTTGTTAGTAGTAAGCTCAACATACTCCTCGTTTGCTTGTGCTAACTTAAGTATTACATCTTCTTTTTCATCTTCCATCTCCGATAGCTGCTTTGTCAATTTGTATTGCTTTATCCAGCTATGTTGACCATCAAGACACGATATCCAGATAGCGAACAGAAGTATGGTGATGGTGTACCTATTAAAATAGCTGACCTTCTTGGCTGCTTTTTTTGTTTTCATATTGGTTACAATTGGTTGTTCAAAGATAGTTAACCTATCTCAATATTTTCTTACCCAGATAGACGGCATTGTCTCCGAGTTGTTCTTCTATTCTTAACAGCTGGTTATACTTAGCGATCCTATCACTTCTTGAAGCAGATCCAGTCTTAATCTGACCTGTATTAAGAGCAACGGATAAATCGGCTATTGTGGTATCTTCAGTCTCACCTGATCTGTGACTCATCACGCTTGTAAAAGAGTTTTGCTTTGCCAGACTTACAGCATCTATAGTCTCTGTAAGCGATCCGATCTGATTCACCTTGATCAAGATGCTATTAGCTGCACCTTCTTCTATACCTCTCTGTAACCGCTCTGTATTAGTGACGAACAAGTCATCTCCAACTAACTGTACTTGATCACCTACTGTGTCATTAAGCTTTACCCATCCTGCCCAGTCATCTTCGTCAAGTCCATCCTCTATAGAGAATATAGGATAGTTATCAACCCATCCTTTCCAATAGGAGATCATATCGTCTGTAGACAATTCATCTCCAGTGGATTTATGAAGTACATATTTCTCTTTCTTGGCATCATAAAACTCTGATGCTGCAGCATCCATGGCAATCATCACTTGCTCTTCGGGCTTGTAACCAGCTGATTCGATAGATTGCAATACGATCTCTATGGCTTCTTTGTTAGAGCCTATATTTGGCGCAAAGCCTCCTTCATCTCCAACATTAGTAGAATATCCTTTAGACTTCAATACGGACTTAAGGTTATGAAATATCTCAACACCCATCCTCAATCCTTCAGAGAAAGTATCTGCACCGATAGGGACAATCATAAATTCTTGAAAGTCAATGCTGTTATCTGCATGTGAACCACCATTGAGAATATTCATCATCGGTACGGGCAATGTATGAGCATTGACCCCTCCGATATATCTGAACAATGGAAGTTCAGCTTCTCCAGCGGCTGCTTGCGCCACTGCCAGTGATACACCCAGTATCGCATTGGCTCCTATGTTGGCCTTATTGGGAGTACCATCTAACTCAATCATTAAGCGATCTATACCTCTTTGATCATAAACACTCATGCCTATTAACTCATTAAGTAAGTTGGTATTGACATGTTCTATGGCCTTAACAACACTCTTACCCATGTAGTATGACTTATTACCGTCACGTAGTTCTACGGCTTCATACTTACCTGTAGAAGCACCCGATGGGACGGCTGCACGTCCGATGATGCCAGACTCAGTCATCACCTCAACCTCTACAGTAGGGTTACCCCGTGAATCCAATATTTGTCTTCCGATTATATCTACAATTTCGCTCATGACTTCTGACTATTAAGTAGATCCACAAATTGATCAAATAAATATCTGGAGTCATGTGGACCTGGTGATGACTCTGGATGATATTGTACTGAGAACGCCGGCAATGATTTATGTCTTATACCTTCTACTGTGTCATCATTAAGATTAACATGCGTTATTTCTATTGTATCCAGATTCTCATTTACTGCTTCTGGGCTTACGCCAAATCCATGATTCTGCGATGTAATCTCACATTTGCCAGAGATAACATTCTTAACGGGATGATTGATACCTCTATGACCATTGTGCATTTTATAGGTTGGTATCCCCAATGACAAGGCAAACAGCTGGTGTCCAAGGCATATACCAAATAGCGGCTTGCCTTCTTTCATGATCTCTTTGACAAAGTCTACGGCGTAATCCATAGAAGCTGGATCTCCAGGTCCATTGGATATAAAGTATCCATCGGGATTCCAACTTTTCACTTCTGCTGCTGATGTCTTTGCTGGAAATACCTTGACCTTACAACCTCGATCTACAAAGCATCTCAGTATGTTCTTCTTAGTACCATAATCCATCACTGCTACTTTGTGCTTCGCTTCTTCATTGCCCAGTTCATAAGCCTCGGTTGTGCTCACTTTAGAAGCTAACTCAAGGCCATCCATAGAAGGCACATCGGCTAAAGTCTTCTTCAACTCATCTATCGTCTTATCTGATTCGCAAGCGATCAAGGCATTCATCGCCCCTTTATCTCTGATATGCCTAACAAGTGACCGTGTATCTATATCAGAGATCACTATTACATCTTGATCGTTAAAGTAACTCTTGACATCTCCATTGGCCAAAGGCCTGCTGTAATCAAAAGTAAACTCGTTACATACCAATCCAGCTATCTGAATCTTGTCCGATTCTACATCAGTGGATTTGACGCCATAGTTTCCGATGTGCGCATTAGTAGTAACCATTAACTGACCAAAATATGAAGGGTCTGTAAATATCTCTTGATATCCAGTCATACCCGTATTGAAGCATATTTCCCCGGTAGTCATACCTGGCTTCCCGTAGGATACTCCATGATATACTGTACCATCCTCGAGGATAAGGACTGCGTTGTGTGATGACGACATGTATTGCTTTTAACGGCGGCAAATATAAAAAAAAGGTGTCAGCTCAATCGCTAACACCTTCTAATAAATCTTAATATGTTTTTTAAGCTATTCTTCTTCTTGAACTACTGCTGTTGTAGCCGCTGCAACTGCTGCACCTGCGCCACCTCTTCTACGTCCTCTACGAGTACGTTTCTTACCAGCAGTTTCAGAAGATTTAGTGAAGGTCTCATTAAAGTCCACTAATTCGATCATCGCCATATCGGCAGCATCTCCCTGTCTGAATCCTGTTTTGATAATTCTAGTATAACCACCTGGTCGATCTCCCACCTTTGAAGCTACATTCGAGAACAACTCTTGTACTGCGGTCTTATCTTGAAGATAGCTAAATACAACTCTACGATTATGTGTGGAGTTGTCTTTAGATCTAGTGATGAGCGGTTCAACATAGACTCTAAGTGCTTTTGCTTTAGCAACTGTAGTATTGATACGTTTGTGTGTGATCAACGCAGCAGCAAGGTTCTTTAGCAAGGCATCTCTGTGTCCTTTCTTTCTTCCTAAGTGATTTACTTTTTTTCCGTGTCTCATGACTTATCTTAATTAGTCTTCCTCAAGTTTATATTTACTTAAGTCCATACCGAATGTCAATCCTTTAGTAGTCAATAATTCTTCTATCTCTACCAACGACTTCTTTCCAAAGTTTCTGAACTTCAATAATTCGTGTGTATCAAACTTAACCATCTCTCCAAGCGAATTAATCTTAGCTGCCTTTAAGCAGTTATAAGCCCTTACGGAGAG
>CAZRXJ010000261.1:0-4325 GCA_964604025.1 uncultured Saprospiraceae bacterium
CTTGAAGTATTTGTAGAGGACTTAGATGACCTTCCATTGATTAATGACTTCATCTACTTTGAGTTGTTACCGCCAGCGACTTATAGCGAAACTGTCCGTACAAAGTTTTCTGAAATCTTCGAATGGCTGGAACTACAAAATGTAAATGAAAGAGTGATTACAGTATTGATGATCTTAGTCGCTCTGATCAATATGATTACTGCGCTTATGATCTTTGTGTTGGAAAGAACACGGATGATCGGCGTACTTAAGTCTTTGGGAGCGACCAATTGGTCAGTCAGAAAGATCTTCCTCTATAACGCTGGTGCTATCATATTAAAGGGAGTGCTTATAGGCAATGCCATAGCCATTCTCTTGTGTCTCATTCAGAAGTATACTGGCGTCTTTAAGTTGAGGGAGCAGGATTATTATCTAAGTCAAGTACCTA
Organism: uncultured Saprospiraceae bacterium; assembly: GCA_964604025.1. Classification (GTDB taxonomy): domain Bacteria; phylum Bacteroidota; class Bacteroidia; order Chitinophagales; family Saprospiraceae; genus JAJRXG01. The sequence continues at coordinate 428 of CAZRXJ010000261.1, forward strand.
TCGAGTTCAACTTGTGGTCGATGTTGATGATCAATCTGGGTACTATAGGAGTTGTGCTCGTCTTTATGTTGATCCCAAGTCTCATTATCTCTCAGATCACACCTGTGAAGACGATCCAGTTCAAGTAGAGACATCAAAACTATATCTAAATAGACCTTCTTTGTGTGACCTCGTTCGAACTACAAGGATCTATATGTCATGAGAAGCGAAGACGCTCCAAACAACAATACCATCTATCAATAATAGTTAGTTGTTATTTTTTCTTGGACTTGATCGGGCTGATCATGACATTCATCCTACGACCTTCTAATTTTGGAAGATTCTCTACGGCACCATGCTCTTCTAACTCTTTGATAAACTTGAGTAATAGCAACTCCCCTCTATCCTTAAAAACAATGCTTCTGCCTCTAAATTGTACATATGCTTTCACCTTGCAGTTGTCATCTAAGAACTTCTTAGCATGTCTTAATTTGAAATTAAAGTCATGATCATCAGTATTAGGTCCAAATCGAATCTCTTTGATTACTGTTTTAACAGTCTTCGCCTTAAGCTCTTTTGCCTTCTTCTTCCTGTTATAAAGAAACTTCTGATAGTCGATGATCTTACAGACCGGAGGTTCTGCTTTTGGGCTAATCTCTACGAGGTCCAGACCAAGCTCACCTGCCCAATAAAGGACATCTCTTGTATCATAAACTTCTGGATCGATTTTCTTGCCTGCTATCTCACTGATAGCTTCCATCTCTTCCGCATCGCCGACGAGACGTACGTAAGGGACTCTGATATATTTGTTAATTCTGAATTCTGGTTCTTTTTGAACCGGCTTAAATGTTCTTCTCCTGCCTTTCCTCAAATGTTTTAGTTATGGTTAAAAAAGTTGTTTTTTCGTTATTACAGGTACAATAATAGTTAATTGGTTCTATAAGATAGGTCTATCCTATGTCAATAGCAACTACTTTATGAAGTCTTACTTGTCTTTATTCATTCAGCGCTTGACTCTCTTTCTCTTTTTTTACTTCTGTTATAGTCACTTCTTCTGCTCCTTTAGAGTAGCCCACTTTGAAGTGGAGTCCTTGCTTGTTACCCAATGACAATATCTTCTCTGCAAGCGGATCTTCGATATATCTCTGGATAGCTCTGTGTAGCGGTCTAGCTCCATAAGCCGGATCAAATCCCTTATCAGCGATAAATTCTTTAGCTGCTTTACTCAACTTGATCGTATATCCCATATGATCGAGTCTCTTGTCCAACTGCTTTAGTGCCAACTCAACAATCTCTAAGATATGACCTCTCTCAAGTGAATTGAAGATGACTGTATCGTCTATTCTGTTTAAGAATTCTGGTGAAAACTTCGCCTTTAGTGCCTTGTCAATGACTGCCTTGGTATGCTCATCTGCATTGTCTTGACGTGCAGCTGTTGAAAATCCAACTCCTTGTCCGAAGTCTTTCAGCTTCTTGACACCTATGTTAGAAGTCATGATGATCAAGGTGTTCTTAAAGTCAACTTTGCGTCCCAACCCATCTGTCAACTGACCATCATCAAGGACTTGAAGTAAGATGTTGTAGACATCTTGGTGTGCCTTCTCAATCTCATCTAACAGTATCACACTGTATGGCTTACGTCTTACCTTCTCAGTAAGTTGACCACCTTCTTCATAGCCTACATATCCTGGAGGTGCCCCAATCAATCTACTGATGGAGAACTTCTCCATGTATTCGCTCATATCTATCCTTACAAGGGCATCTTCTGTATCAAATAAGTATCGTGCCAAAGCCTTCGCTAACTCAGTCTTTCCAACACCTGTTGGTCCTAAGAATATGAAGGAACCTATCGGTTTCTTTGGATCTTTTAGTCCGACGCGATTACGCTGGATAGCTTTGGTTACTTTTACAATGGCTTCATCTTGACCGATGATCTCTTTTTTAAGATCATTTACCATACCTACTAACTTCGTGCTTTCTGTCTGGGCTACTCGCTTTACCGGTATACCAGTCATCATAGCAACGATCTCAGCTATATCTTCTTCTACAACAGGATACTTCTTAGACTTGGATTCTTCATCCCATTCTTTCTTGGCCTGTTCTAACTTCTTGAAGAGCTTGCTCTCGTGATCACGCAGATCGGCAGCTTTTTCATATTGCTGATTCTTGACAGCTTGATTTTTCTTTTCTCTTATTTCTTCTATCTGCTTTTCAAGATCTTCTATATACTTAGGGACATGTATGTTCTTAAGATGTGTACGTGCTCCTACTTCATCAAGGATGTCTATAGCCTTGTCAGGCAAATGTCTATCACTGATATAACGGTCACTCATATACACACAAGCCTTAATAGCTTCATCTGTATACTCCACATTATGAAAATCCTCGTACTTGGACTTGATATTATTCAGGATGTGTATTGCTTCTTCTGATGATGGCGGCTCCACCAGTACTTTCTGAAACCTTCTATCAAGCGCTCCATCTTTTTCTATATACTGGCGATACTCATCCAGCGTAGAGGCTCCGATGCATTGTAACTCTCCTCTGGCGAGAGCAGGTTTAAATATATTAGATGCGTCAAGCGATCCTGTAGATCCTCCTGCTCCTATAATGGTATGAATCTCATCGATAAACAAGATAACATCACTTGTCTTTTCCAGTTCGTTCATGATCGCCTTCATACGCTCTTCGAACTGTCCCCGATACTTTGTACCTGCCACTAATGCCGCAAGATCAAGCATCACTATTCTCTTATCATAAAGTGTTCTTGACACCTTCTTCTGATGTATGCGCAGTGCAAGTCCTTCAACGATGGCTGTCTTGCCCACACCTGGTTCACCGATAAGAACTGGATTATTCTTTTTTCTTCTGCTTAATATCTGTGATACACGTTCGATCTCTACTTCTCTACCGATGATCGGATCTAACTTGCCTTCCTCGGCTAGACGCGTCACATCTCTACCAAAGTTATCGAGTACAGGCGTTCTTGACTTTGTACTTCCTCGTCTACTGGTTCGGCTGCTATATGAAGAGCCTTCTTCTTCAATCGGAAGATCAGCGTCAGTAGAAGAATCAGTTATATAATCAAATCCACCATCTTGCTCCTGAGTTACATATTCGAGTTCTGTCTTATAACCATCATAGTCTACATCGAAGTGATTCAATATCTTAGACGCAAGATTGTCTTTGTGCTTTAAGATTGAAAGCATAAGATGCTCTGGATTGATCTCATCATTCTTAAATAACTTAGACTCTAAGAAAGTCACTTTAAGTACTTTCTCTGCGTGCTTATTAAGAGGGATGTTTCCAACATTTAGGTTTGTATTGTCCGTTCTATTGGCTTTAGTTGATTCTTCAACTCGATATTTTAATTGATCAAGATCTAATTGAAGAGAACTTAGGACTTTGATGGCCATATTGTCTTGTTCTTTGAGCATGCCTAATAACAAGTGTTCTGTACCTATGTAGTCATGTCCTAACCTTACAGCTTCATCTCTGCTCAGCGAAATGATTTTTTTGACCTTTGGTGAAAATTTTCTGTTCATTCTTTATTTTTTCTTGAGCTCTTCTCCAAGATGTTTTAATCCCAGAGCACTCTCATCATCATTATCATTGCAGTCGCTCTTTAACAATATTACTAAATAAATGACGCAGCGACTCCAATAGTTGTGTGCGTATTGCGACACTTTTAATATTCTTAACAAAAACGTGCCAACATCACTTTTCGGCACTTTTGTCAGTCTTCTTTTGTCATGGCCGATGATATGGCAGCTTTATCACAGAATAATCCGCGCTTTTGTCATGCGAATATTCAACACATTAAAGATAATCATAATGTATAATAAATTGACAAAAAGAACACTAAACTTGAATCATGTTCATCTATTATTAACATGAAATTATTTTTATAATTCAACTC
>CAZRXJ010000262.1:0-4325 GCA_964604025.1 uncultured Saprospiraceae bacterium
CATCTAACTAATCGTTTTATAAATTTGACGCCATACTTTAACATTTATTGAGACAGACACCATTTTCAGGTGCTTATCACTGATCTGAATATCATGGTTATAGTCGATGTCCTTCAATCATTTGGTTTCGATTGATTTGGACATCCGGAGTAGATCATAGCTCTTATCGATTTAAGCACATTTAGATCAACTATATAGTATTACTAAGCTTGGTCTAAGAGAAAATGACCATATTAATATTTAAAAAAATCATTGGATTGTTTGTTCCTTATTGTCATAAATCAAAGTAAGGTTAACGTGAGTTGCTGATTATTATATCAGCAACTTTATGAGGTTGTTCCTCTTGAATAAAATGCTTCGCATCCAACACGTGAACATCTTTAAGATTGGACCCAAAATTTGTTCTTACTTCATTTTCTATCTTCTTCCAATTGAGCACTTTGTCTTTTTCACCCCATATCACTGTAAGTGGTATGTTGAGGGATTTGTGAAGATCTGAGTAATCTGGTAAAGCGTATCCTGTTCTTGCAAAGAAGTAATATATGCCCGAAGAATACTGATTTCTTAGAGGAGCGTTGTAGCCTTCTAACATTTGATTGTTAATGACTTTTCGATTCAATATGCCATTTCTGAATGTGGGACTCAATATTATCTTTTGTCCTAATTTATTGGCATATAGTTGCGCATATTTTTTTGCTATATATCCTTCTTTGAATTTTATTGGAGGATTGAATCCACTTTGATATACTATTGTATTTAACATGAATAGATGATTGACTTTGGTTGCATCTTGTTTCAACATCTCCCATGTCCAAAGGCCTCCAGCATCATGAAATACATGTGACCAACTATCTATGTTTAAGTGATCCATTAGGTTAAGCAATAACTTTCCCATTTTGTCAATCTCATATATACTTAGATCTGTAGGTTTATCACTTGCTCCATATCCAAGCATATCAGGTGCGATAACTCTGAATCCTGCTGACAACAACGGAGGGCATATCTTTCTATATAACCACGATGATGTTGGAACACCATGTAGCAAGAGTATCACAGGTCCTTCTCCTTTATCGAAATAGGCAACTTTATGTCCATGTGACTCGTAATGTTTTAATGAATTTTTATATGCTGAGTAATCTATTGATTCCATATCGTTTTCAATCATTCTGTATTTTATAAATCAATTGTATTTGCTGGATCTAATTGAGCTAGCCTTTATAAGTCATGAGTGTTTTGATTCTAATTTTTGATCATACTACATCTAGCAACCAGTACTTTACGTAAATATTTGCTTGCATTATAGATTTTATTCTATTGTTGATAAATAGTCAATTGCTTTTGAGGTGTCTAGGTGAAAGTCATTGAAAATTACTTTATCTGATTGGTCGATAAATATAAACCAGGGTGTTCCACCAGTTCGATAATCGTGCATGATACTTGAGCGATTGCCAGTTTTTTCAGTACCTATATCATGTCCAAAAGGTATCTTAAGTTCATATTTATTTTGTGTCTCAATCAGTTTATCTTTTGTATTGGTTTGGATGCCTTCAAACACTGTCTGTACTGCAAAGAATGTTACTTGTTTATTCTTGTCTAGTGCATTCACCATTTTTTGTAGTGAAGGAAGTCCTCTACTATGACAACCGGGACACCATGACTGAAAGCCATATATTACTTTGAATTTACCATTGTAATCATTCAACAAGATGGGATCAGTCTCTTGTCCATTATTGTTTATCCAATATATATCTGATGATAGTTCAGGAGCTTGCTTGCCTGCTATTCCATATTTCCTTTTATAATTTATAAATATCTAGTAATTTTAAATGTCTATGTCGTCAATAAGTTGTCTATACCTCTGGTTTTTTTGATAGATGAGCTTGTGATTATCGACTCACAAGGCTTTTATCTGATGAAACATAGAGTTAGACTTGATGTTCTGTTAAGAAAAATAAAATCTATTAGTTGACTTAGTCATATGTCATCTATCTAAACGTTTTATAAATTTGACGCCATACTTTAACATTTATTGAGACAGATACCATTTCCGAGGCCTTCCTACAGAGTATATCTAATATCAGCGATTGTAACTGGTCTAAGTATTGCGTTTATACTCAATGTGTTTCAACCATTTGGCACCGACCGATTCGAACATAGATATAAGACACTTATACTTACGGGTTATGGTATAGTGGCTGCGTTGTCAATTGCCACTTACTATTGGGCATCTCTAAGACTGACTAATCATCGGTATGACGAACGATGGTCAATCTTGCGTGAGACCATAGATCTATTCATATCGATGATCTTAGGTCTCTTGATGTGCTACTTTTATTTTCTGATTGTCTTTGATCTTAGATTTGAGATAGGAGACATGATGGAGTTTTTGAAAAGTGCCGCAAGTGTAAGTCTATTGCCTGTCTTGTCACTATTCGCATATTTATTTGTCCAATATCGAGATCTAAGAAGATCAAGCCTTACGATAAGTAATGAGTCGAAGGAAGCTACAGGAAGTCAGATGATCACCCTCAAGGGAAATAATAAAGATGATGTCATCAACACCAAAGAAGATGATATCATATACATCAAGGCTGAGGATAATTATGTGATCTTACATCTTAAAGATGGAAAAGATAAGATCGGTCGACACATGATTAGAATCACTATGAAGCAGATCAACGCTCAACTGAGTGAACAGATGTTTTTCCAATGTCATCGATCACATATAGTCAATACTTCGATGATCCAATCTATATCGGGCAATAAGAATGACACTAAGGTCATCATTGATGGTTTTGATAAGGCTATACCTGTCTCAAGAAGTAAGGTAGATCAGATAAGAAGCTTCTATCGAGCATAAAGCTTAAAGTGCTAATAACCATGTAACACGCTGATTATCAATATAGAAGTGGCCATTGGTCCTATCCTGTGGTGTATGGTTCTTTGTCATTCGCCACAGACCATACCACTTCGCCACACATCTAAAATAGTGTGGATTTATGCATTCATATTTGAGTCATCAAAAACAATATGACATGCGCTATTCAAACATTTTAACAATTATTATACTGACTTGGTTTGCTCAACTAGCAACTGCTCAAGAGGCTATATCGACCAATAGAAAAGAACTGACGATCGGTATAGGGATCTCTAAGGTATCCATCTTAGACAATCGATATTCTGCTAAGACCTTTTCATTTATTCAGCCTTCATATCACATAGGTTATAAGTGGCAGAATAATGATACGAGACAATCTATAGTCTTAGACTTTAAGATGAATCAGAAGTATGATAAGACTAAGATATTGGATCTGTCATTTATCATGCCGACGATGGGATACTCTTTGCAAAAGCGAAGTGGTGACTTGTGGATCGGAGGATCTATCAAATCAGCCACAATCCTCAATTTTCCACGATCGAAGACAGGCCACTTCAATAATAGTCCGATCAGCTATACTTTTGCTAATAGCATAGGACCTAAGATCTCGTATACTTATACTCCTGAAGATTCAAGATTTAGTATAGATACAGATGTCGAGACTGCATTCTTAGGTTATGTCATCCGTCCTGCTTATGGGCATCCATATCCTAGCCGATTTTTAGACTCAGGTAGATTTACACCAACACGAGAAGGCATGACTGGTCCCTTGCTTGGAAGTGGTAAGATCATGACACTAGGCAAGTTCAACTCTATCAAGTTGGTACTTGGCTTGTCATACATGGTCAATGACAACATAAAGTTTGGCCTTAATATGACAGTTGATCATATATCTGTTTCAGATATTAATCAGTTGAGTAGCACTTCTGCTGATATACTATTCACAACAAGTTATGTCTATTAATCACTTCTATATCTAATTTTCTAATTATAAAAATAAACACATTTATCATGAAATATTCATTCGTTTTATACCTCGCCTTTATTGTAAGTTTTATGTCCTGCACAGATGAGTTAATGCTTATGGATGATACTGACCATGTTCAGATATTTGAAGAATTCTGGACTTATGTAGACGAACATTACATCTACTTTGAAGAAAAGAATGTAGACTGGACAGCAGTTAAAAAAGAATACATCCGTCAGATACATGATGGAATGAAAGAAGAAGATCTTTATAATCTATGTCATGCAGCGTTGTTAGAATTAAAGGATAGTCACAATAGAATCCAAGCACCTGATTATTATAAAAGAAGTTTTGATATCAGAGAAGGTTATAATATCCAGTTTAATATAGATGTGGTGAGAGAAAATTATATTAAGCAACCATTTGAGAAAAAGGGCAATGTTTACTCTTCAATATTAGAAGATAACATAGGTTATATCT
>CAZRXJ010000263.1:0-4319 GCA_964604025.1 uncultured Saprospiraceae bacterium
AAAATCATTCAACTCTTTGAAGTTGGTCTCTCATTGTAGTGAGCAGGCAGAAAACGAAGAACTATTGTTAAAAGAGTATCTGACCTACAAACTCTACAACATCATAACTTCTCACAGCTTTAGAGTACAACTTGTAAAAATATCTTGGGTGGATAATAGCAACACTCATGTACTTGGAGATAAATGGGGATTTCTTATAGAACATAAAGATGAGGTGGCCGATAGATTAAAATGTACATCTTATGACGATCATGGAGCATTTCATCATCAACTCGATTCTCATAATGCAGCTGTCGGAAGTCTTTTCCAATATATGATTGGCAACCATGATTGGAAATTTGAAAACGGTCAAAACATTTGCCTCATAAGGCATGAATCAACTGAAGAAGTAATGGCTATACCTTACGATTTTGATTTTAGCTTATTGGTCGATGCCTATTACAAAGCCTTACCTTGGAAGTTGAGTGGTCCGAATAAAAGGGTCTACCTTGGATCTTCAAGTGACGAAGAAAATGAAATCGCTATTGCACTATTCAAATCAAAAAAGAAAGAGATCATTGCTCAGATCAAGTCATTTGATCATTTGCGCCGTTCTACTCGTCAAAAGATGAACAAATACATCAAATCCTTTTACGCATCGATTGACAAGCCATTAAAGCGGGTGGAGGACTTACAATTCAAGAAATGAACAATGTATAACCCTACTCTAAGCTTTCTAAGCTTAAATGCAATATCTTGCTATACTTTATAATAACAAGTAGTATCTAATTTATACCCATGCAACGAAGGAACTTCATTAAGAAAAGCAGTCTGGTCAGTCTGGGTTTTTTTGGTTTAAGATCATATACAGACGCCTTGGATGTTAGAGATGGAGTGACAGAACATAGGGCATTGTTCGCACGAGGTTATGGGCGATTAAAAAGGGATCCTAATGGAATCTTAAACTTGCCAGCAGGTTTTTCATATAAGATCATCTCTAAGAAAGGAGAAGATATGTCCGACGGGCTGATGGTCCCTGGTCTTGGTGATGGCATGGGCACCTTTGAAGGAGCAGATAAAAACCATACGATAATTGTTCGCAATCATGAGATATCGCCAAAAGACATGCCCAATTGTGGCTTTGGTCATAAGATGGATCGAATATCTCAAGTCCCACTAGAAAAATTTTATGATTTTGGTTATGGTACAACACCATGCATGGGGGGAACTACGACCATGTTATACAATCACACCACTCAACAAGTAGAGAAGGAGTGGTTAAGCCTTGCTGGTACCATCCGCAATTGTGCAGGGGGGATCACTCCCTGGGGGTCTTGGATCACTTGTGAAGAAAGTGTATTGAAGGCAGACAAAATGATTGCTAAAGATCATGGTTATAATTTTGAAGTGCCTGCCACCAATGACATACAACTTCATGATCCAATACCATTAAAAGCAATGGGAAGGTTTAACCATGAGGCCGTATGCGTAGATCCACGTAACAGTATCGTATACCAGACAGAAGACCGTCATGATAGTCTTATATATCGCTATATACCTGATGTACCTGGACAATTACAAAAAGGTGGTAAGCTGCAGGTATTGAGTATTGAAGATAATTCGATAGTTGATACACGTAACTGGACGACCACTGGAGCAAAAAGAATAAAAAAAAGGAAACCTTACAATGTAAAGTGGCTCGATATAGATGATGTAGAATCCCCCTATGATGACCTAAGGGTAAGAGGGAAAAACATGGGAGCAGCAGTATTTGCAAGAGGTGAAGGAATTTGGTTTGGAGATAATGAGATTTATTTTGCTTGTACTAATGGCGGCAGAGAGGCTATAGGTCAAATCTTTAGATATACACCGTCTCAATATGAGTCTCAAGAGAAAGAATCTACCGCCCCGGGTACTTTAGAATTGTTTTTAGAGCCCAACAGATCCGATATCGTAGAAAACTGCGATAACCTGACTATAGCTGCTCATGGTGATCTTATCATATGTGAAGACAATCATAGACCAAGAATCATAGGGGTAACTCCTCAAGGTAAAACTTATAAAATAGCAAAAAATATAGGCTTCAAATCTGAATTCGCAGGTGCGGTTTTTTCACCTGATGGCAACGTATTGTTTGTGAATATTCAAAAACCCGGATTGACAATTGCAATTACAGGGCCATGGTGTGAAAGGCAGAGCTAAAGTGTAATGATTGATTAATCGACTCTATTGAACGATGTAGTGTATCCTTCATATCCTTCTGAATATTGCCCTAAGGCCACAGATCCAAATGAGTGTGCAACGTTCTCCTGGCCTGCTACAAAAGATGCATCACCAAGAGCAGTATTATCTGCTTCAAAAGCATACGCGCGAAGGCCAATAGCTATTGATGCAACGCCTTGAGCCTTAGATGCATCCCCAGCAGCAAAGGAGGCATCTCCAGTGGCTTCTGATCTTCCAAGAGATATGCCAGGCTGAGCATTAAGCGATGATGTCCAAAAAAAAATCCGATCATCACAGCTCCAAGAAGTAGGCGAATAGTCATTTGTGTATATTTAGTAGAATCAGTTTACATATCAGTATTTCTATTTTTATCTGTAAGTGGCAAAAGCTTTTTTTCAAAAGCCACCCGCACCATACCTGCAGTGTTCTTCACACCCAGCTTGATCATGATATTCTTGCGATGTGTATTGGCCGTCTCGGTACTGATGAATAACTTAATACCTATCTCCTTAGAAGAGTGTTCGTAAGCGATAAGGTGGAGTACTTCTAGTTCTCGTGGGGTGATAAGCGGCTTGATCTTTTTTGAACGACGGTTTTTTCGAGAAATCCCTTGATGATGTTGGTATGCAGAAAGAAAGGAAGTGGGAGATGTCATAGTATTTTTTTTAGGATGTGTGCTATGTCTCAAAGGTAGATCGTGTTTATTACAATTCTTATCACCCAAAAGGGTGAAAGAATGGTCATTTTGATGATTCTTGTTACAATTTGAAACCATAGATAGTTGTCTGGAGCATAACTGCTTCAGACTTATATCCATATTCATCCGAATCGGGTGCAAGACCCGCTGTCAAGCTATCCCAATGAGCTGAAGCCGCATTGTCAATGAACATTTCACTAGACAAGGTGGCTTTAGCGTCTTGCTAACTACATCATATCTATTGTTAGTATCTCAATAGGTCAAAGTCGCATGGTCAAATTAAACTATGTCAGACATCATATCCCGTTGAGAGACCAATCATACTCCATATACTCAATGTCTTTGGTTGCATCGACAAACGGGTGATATGACTTGATCAAGTCCATAATGGTGTGTTCCTTCGTAAAGTCACTTTCAAACCATGAGAAGATTGAGGACAAAGCAATCTCATCTACTGTAATTTTGTTTTTAGTGTTATCTAACATGAATGATGCTTCCTGATCTTCTAACTGTTTTTCTAGTGAAGATGAGACGAATGCTTCATCTCGTAATCTTGGACATGACTGAGAAGCACAATTGATAGCAAAGTGGATTCTATATTCGTCAAACTTCTTTCTGAGGATCTGATGTTCTATGGTGTTAAGGTCCATGTCCATTTCTCCTATCTTAAAAAACTTTATATCCCAAGGAGAATCTATCATCGGTATACCACTTGCTATATCTTTTATACTCTGAACAGGATAGTGATCTATGATGAGCTTTACAGTAAAAGCATTGTAAGCATTGATCCAATATGCTAGCCGTTCATCTTGAGGCCAGTTTTGACCTGGAGGGTTATTACTTAAGTCATCGAGATACAATTGTAATTGATCTTTATTACTTATAAAACTTTTATAATCTACATCGCCTTCAGGTGTGACTGATACAGCTAGTAGAGTTGTCCAGAGCTTGTGATCTACCATAGGTGAGTTATCTACCATTATCTTATCCACTGCAACCGCGTCACCTTTTACATTTTTCACCATACTTAATATTTGCAATTTTACTTCATCAGAGTTTAGTCCAGTAGTCTTCATATATACTGTCCCTAAGAGCAGTAACAACACGGCTGATAACAACATATATGTCAATAATCTTTTCATCGGAAAACATCACTTTTATATGTGCAAAAACATTCTGATTACAGTTTTATACGCACAAAGCAAAGTTATCTAAATAATTACCGAAACTCGCGCCCTCGAGAGAGTACTAAGGTGGGTGACCTACAAAAAAAATTCACCCTCTATAACTCTTCCTCAAGGGAGACAATGTTTAGTTGAAACACCTAGTTATGTAAACTATCTCTATATCTCGCCTCCCTTGAGGGGGGGACTAAGGTGGGTGACAATCACAGTTAAAGGAGTTCACCCTCTTTAATCTC
>CAZRXJ010000264.1:0-4315 GCA_964604025.1 uncultured Saprospiraceae bacterium
CATTGATCGTTCCTTTTACAGTTTTAGAAGAGACTCTTCTTAATCCATCAGACTTTTCAACTTCTATATCAACGTTGCTATAGATCTCACCATAAGGAGTGCGCATACTTATATCCGCTTTTGCGTTACTTGGTAAGGTTATGTCGACCAAGTCATAGATGGATTCTATAGATATGGATCCCTCTTGTGCAACAGACGAGAACTCTGCTTCTACACTTCCATAGACAGACTTAACGGCCATAGGGCCTGTGATGTCGATTAGCATTACGTCGCCATATGTTGTTGAAATGATGATCTCTTCAGATATACCAATAGCTTCAATGTCTCCACCACTATTAGAAGTGTGTTCATATTCGATGGCAATGCTTGAAGGAACTTTTATTCTAAATTCAGAGTCGCAATTAGAAGATATCTGGGTGACTATTATATTTCCTCCTTCGTCTTTGACGGCGAGTCCCATGCCTGTATTGTCATTTAACCCAAGAGAGTTTACCAATCTTAAGCCGGCAGCTCGATCGTCAACATCATTGTTATAATCGTTAGTGGAAAATATAATCTCGTTGCCTTCATAAGCTTCGACCTTTACTTCGTTGAGCCCAGAGATGATAAGCGTCCCGGAGGACTTGTTGACCTTGTGTTGTTTGCTTTGTGCACTTGATGAAATCCAGCACATTGTAATTATAATAAGGAGTAATATATGTTTCATTTTTATTATTTTAATTTGTTATTGGATTGACACTAAAGGATGTTTTGGTTTTTTGCAAACTTGAATATCCCTTTGTGAGCTTCGTCTTTAATATATTGTGGTGATTCTTCATCGTTGATCAAGTCGTCTAATTGTGGGCCCACATTAGTATTCTTGGTAGATGATAGAGTTTCGATTAATAATATTTTTACATGCGCATCTTTTTCATTTTTAAGCGCTGTCAATAATGACTCTTGTACAAAAAATAAGTCTGACCATTTTTTAAGTGCTTCAACGGCCGCTAATCTTACATGAGGACTGTCGTCTTCGTGCATTGTCTTTTCTAATATCCTTATGAATTCTTCATCTTGGGTGTCGACATCTTCAGAGTATCTGACCGCTTTAATTCTAGAACTTACTGAGGTGTTATTAAGATCGGATTTTAGCATCTCGCGTAGTGCATAAACTTCGTCTTCTATATCTGTGATGTGATGGTTTTGTTGTAGTCCATTGTATCCCAGTATGCACATCAACAAGATTGCTGCTGCAGCAGCTAGTTTGATGATGATACTTCTGGGTTGCATCTTTCTGACCTCTGATTCAGTTACTTTTGTTTCTTTCAGTGATTGGCTGAACGTCCTGACCCATTCTTGATCTGGATTCACAAGTGGCTCTTCTTGTACTTGGTTAAACAAAGATTTATAATCTTCATATAGAGATTTGGCCATATCATCTGTTTCTATAAGACGACTCACTTCTTGTCGCTCAGTTTCACTGAGCTCATTGTGTAAGTAGTCTATTATTTTTTCCTCAATATTCATGATTGGCTGTATTTATATATGCCGTTCTTAATAATTTCATTGTCCTATGCACCCTCACTTTTATGGCTGATAGTGAGCATCCCATGATGTCTGCTACTTCAGCATATTTTAATCCCTGGTATTGTGTCATCTGTAGCAGTTGTTGTTGCTGATGATTCAGTTGTCCCATCGCCACTTTTAGCCTTTGCTTTTTTTCATCAGTTACATTGGGCTTAACTTCTTCGGTCTTAGGTAAAATATGGACCATCTTTTCATCTCCCGGTAAGGTCAATCGCCGCTTTCGATAGAAGTCGTTTTGCTCATTCCAAGCTAACTTGAATAACCATGACTTGAATGGATATCGATCATCATACTTACCTCTATACTTGATAATTCTTTCAAATAAATTTTGAACCAAGTCTTTACTCAGTGCATCGTCTTTTGATTGACGATAATAGAAAGTATACAGTTCTTTATGATACCTCATGAAGAGTGCTGAGATACTTGACATATCCCCAGATTTAGCCTGCAGCATGAGTTCTTCGTCGGTGATCATTAAAGCTTTTCAGTAGTGCTTTCAGATAGTAATACTCGCTCTATTAGAGAAGGTTACATTTTAATAATAAACTCTTAGAATGGTTAACAGACGAGTTTTACTTAAGTATCTCCTTCGAGCCATTCTTTGAATTCCGTAACTCTTTCACGACTTACCACGATTTCAGAAGGGGGGTCATAGTCAGTGATTAGTTTTAATCGACTATTGGAGTATTTATTGATCTTGTTGATAGAATTGATATTTATGATAAATGATCTGTTGACGCGATAAAAACTCTTAGATGGTACCAGAGACTCAAGATCAGAGAGATTGAAATCTATGATATAGCGATCATTAGATGTGGTGACTAAGAAGACTGTTCTGCCTTCTGCGTAGAACAATTGGATGTCACTCGTCTTGATGGATTGGATCTGATTACCTTTTTTAACGAGAAATCGATCTTTGGTTTTCTTAGACCTGACCCCACTTATTAATCCCGAGATAGCATTGAGTTTGACGAGCTGTGTGCTGAGTTTGTTTAGCTTTTTTAAAGATTGACTTACTTCCATATAAGTGATCGGCTTCATGATATAATCTATGCTGTTGACCTTGAATGCATCTAAGGCATAGTCGTCATGCGCTGTCGCAAATATGACTGGACAACGGACTTCGACAAGATTGAATATTTCAAAACTTAGCCCATCTGACAATTGAATATCCATAAAGATCACATCTGGTAGATGCGCTTCGACCGAGAGCCATTCTGCTGCTATCCTAACAGAAGTGATGATATCCATGACTACAATGTTGGGGTCATATTTTAGAAGATATCTCTGCAGCTTTTCAGCTGCGGGTATCTCGTCTTCAACAATCAGTATTTTCATTTTGCTTTGGTATGTGTGAGTTGATTCTATAGAGTTGGTTCTGTCTGTATCATTAATTGTGGAAGCAGTATAGATCTCAGATGATCATCTTCTTCGATGGTAATCTGTTGATCTGTGTATAGGCTATGAGATTGATTGAGCTCGTCAAAATCTTCCAAACTTACATGCTGATTTAATTTGTCATGGGGAGGGTAGGTGATAGCTATGTGACCATCCTCATTAGTGAGTGTTATCTTCAGCGTCTTGTTTTTAGAAACTATCGTTCTCTTAATGATAAGTTCTATAATATACAATAAACTACCTGGGATGATGTAGCAACTTTGATTCATGTTGTTGACAACTTCTGTTCTTCTATATGGCAGCCTATTGATCAATTGAGAGAGTGCACCAAGAGCTTCAAGTTCTTCGCTAATGGATATAACTTCTGTACTCCCTTTTGAAAGTGTATATCTGTAGACGAGGGATAAGTCGTCGATCATGTCATCCGCTACTTCAATATCGCTATCTTGAATATATGTGATCAAACTTTCTAAACTTTCAAAAAGCAAATTAGGATTGATGCCTCTCGTCAATTTTAGAAAGTTAGCTGCTGCCTGTTCATTAAGTTGCTCTTGGATAGCTAGCATCTCTGATGATGCCTTTTTTATAAAGTGATTGCTAAGATATACGGATGCAAATGCAATAGCCAACCCTGCATACAAAATTATAAAGGGTTGTATCTCCGACAAGTTGGGTTGATAACCCAAGGCAAACCTAAAGTATGCTGACAACGAAACCCACACAATCATTAAAGTACATAAGACAACAATTAGAATAGTCCATACTGCCTTCCAGCCTTCATCCAGCGTGACACTCAATCTTGAAAACCGACTTAATAAGAACCTTGTTGATTCTGTTATAAGCGCGGCTAAGATGATGCAGACGAAAAACTCATCACTAATAAAAGATTCTAATGATTGCTCGATGTTATTGTTCACAAGTAGAATCAATAGATAGATGACAGAACCTGTTACTACAGGGCTGAATATCCTAAAGGACCAATATTCTGTGAATAATCTTGTGTTCAACTTATCGGTATTGTTACTACGAAAGAATCCTCGTTGTTATAAATGTCCACCTTATGATCATCCCATAGTCTATACCTCTTCTGAAGATTAGAAAGACCTATGTTGTTGGATACTACTGAAGAAGGAGATAATGTCTTGTTGTTTTCTACTCTTATGATATCTTGATTAACTGAGATGTCTATCGTAAGTTGATGGTCATCGTTAATAACATTGTGTTTTAAGGCATTTTCGACAAGAGTTTGTAGACTTAATGGTAATATCTCTCGATTGAAAAGTGATGAAGGGATGTTTTTTTTTAATATGACATTAGAACCAAATCGTGCCCTCATCATATCCACATATGA
>CAZRXJ010000265.1:0-4308 GCA_964604025.1 uncultured Saprospiraceae bacterium
CGTATACTGTTGTCGTGACAAACCTAGGCCGCTGATAAAAGAGTCGATAGTCTCCGGCCAATTGACGTCTGGATATGCGATCTTATGAGCATTGAAGTTGCCGGTAGCACCGCCAAACTTTGCTTCGTATTGATGACTTTCTAATTTTATAATTTGCTTTTGTAGTCGATCAACATATACCATCATCTCCTTGCCAAGTGAAGTAGGAGATGCTGCTTGTCCATGAGTTCTTGCCAATAATGGTATGTCCGCATAGCGAGTACTCATATCTTTAATAGCCGATTTAACTTTTTTTACAGATGGCAAGATAACTTCGTTGATACCAGTCATCAGCATAAGCGGCATAGCTGTATTGTTGATGTCTTGAGATGTCAGTCCGAAGTGCACGAACTCTATATGTTCTTTTGCAACATGATCATTAGATCTCTCTTTTATAAAATATTCAATGGCCTTAACATCGTGATTAGTAACGGATTCTATTTTCTTGATGGCTTGGGCATCTTCAGTATTAAAAGAAGTTACCAAGCCATTGATATGATTGAGTTCTGTGTCATTAAGCTTGATGATATCTATAGAAGACAGATGGGTGAGGTATCTTACTTCCACGAGGATGCGATACTTGATAAGTGCCTCCTCCGAGAAATATTGTTGTAGACTTTCTGTCTTTTTGCTATAGCGGCCATCTACTGGAGATATGGCATTGATCATAGTTATTCTTCTTTCTCTTTTCTAAATATGTATCTGTACGTATCCATCTGTGACCTCGTCAATACATGGTCATTATTCTTGACATATTTGTTCACCTTATTCTCGGTGATTAATCTTGCCTTGACATTATCCGATAATTGAAGATCCATCAGTGATTGCAAGTGGTCTTTGATATCTTGTTGATAAACAGGAACAAAGATCTCAACGCGTCTATTCAAATTGCGATACATCCAATCAGCTGATGATATAAAGTATTTAGGCTTTCCATTGTTATAAAAAATAACGATACGCGCATGTTCCAAATATCGATCAACTATACTGATGCCACTTATGTTATCACTGATCCCTTTTATACCCGGTACTAGTGAGCAAATACCTCGGACAATTAAATTTATTTTTACACCTTTCTGGCTAGCAGCATACAGTGTATTGATCATCTTAGGATCTTGCAAACTATTGAGCTTTAGCGTGATTTCGGCTTTCTTCCCTTCTTTGGCATTTTTAACTTCAGATTTTATAAGATCATTGATTTTTTTATTAAGGTTAAAAAGGCCAACACCTAAATGCTCAAATGATATCCCTTTGTTGTTCTTGCTTTCTAAATAATTAAACAGTTTAACACTTTCAAAAGTTAATCTGATGTCTTTCGTAAAGATGCCGAGGTCAGAGTAAACATTTGCGGTGTCTTCATGAAAGTTACCAGTACTTAAGTAGGCATAAGTATTATTCTTGTTCATCTCTTTGCGTATGACTAGAGCCATCTTAGCATGTACCTTGATGCCTGGTATACTGTAGAGCACATTGACGCCAGCTTTTTGCAATTTCTCTCCCCACTTTATATTGGCGATCTCATCAAATCGCGCTTTTATTTCTATAAAGGCAGTGACTTGTTTACCCATTTTTGCAGCTTTGATTAGCGCTGCCATGATTCTACTTTTAGCTGCTACTCTATACTGGACAATTTTGATATGAGATACATCTGGATCAGTAGCAGCCTCTTCGAAAAATCTTATAACCGATTCATAAGAATGGTATGGAGGATGGATAAGATAATCTCGATGCGTAATCGCTTCAAATATACTGTCACTTTCTTCTAATTTATATACAGGAATTGGTGAAAGTGGAGTCTCAGATAAGTGATCTTTTCTAAATGTAGGAAAAGAGAAAAAGTCCGCATTGTTATGATACCTTCCTTCTGGTAAGAGGTCATACTTTGTTAGTTCAAAGACATCCATAAGATAGTTCAACATCTTTACGGGCATCTTTCTATCGTAGACCAGTCTTGACGCAGGACCGATGTCTCTTTTGGCAAGACTCTTTCTGATTTTTTCTAAAAGATCTCCTTCAAATTCATCATCTATATATAACTCCGCATCACGAGTCAACTTTATAGAATATGATTGTTCAATGTCGTACCCAGGAAATATCCATGGTATACTATGTCTCACCACATCATCAAGCATGATGATGTAATGCTCATCAGAATGATCATGAGGTAAGACTACAAATCTATCAACATGATCAGAAGGGACTTTGACTGTTGCATACTGGACTTGATCTTTCTTTTTATCTTTTAAGTGTAACGCAAGGTACAGTGACCCATTATTGAGAAAAGGTTTGATCTTATCTTCTATCAGCAATACCGGTTGTACAAATGGCAAAAGCTTTTCTTTAAAAAACTCTTCGACATAAACCTTTTGCTTGTCTGTAAGTGCTTGTCTTCTGATTAGGTGTATACCATGCTTTTTAAGTTTAGGGATAAGATCCTTAAAGAAGATGGAGCTGAACTCTAATTGTTGCTGATTAACTTTTTCAAGTATCTTAGTGAGCAACTCAGCAGGTACGAAGTCAAGGGTCTTACGAGTCTTTTTACCCGTTCTATGTAGATTACGATGATTAGCAACCCTAACTCTGAAGAACTCGTCAAGGTTAGAAGAATATATTGCCATAAACTTTAGCCGATCATATAGTGGAAGGCTTATGTCCTTCGCTTCTTGTAAGACTCTATAGTTAAAGTCCAACCAGCTGATATCACGTTGTATGAATGGCCCGTTAGATTCCATATTTTGATTTATCCACTATGATCATGCAAAGAAACTAATTAATAAAAGGATGTGCATTGTATATGTACACATAGTTGTATCTATTGTATAATTTCGCCATTCATCATTGAAAAGGAAAAGAACATGAAAAGAAGAAATATAGCAGCTGCTAACTGGAAGATGAACACTACTGTTCAAGAAGGGGTAACCTTAATGAAAGACTTATGTTCACATGAGCTAGATACTGAGACTCAAGTTGTTGTGTGTGCTCCTGCGACACACCTATATCCTCTGAGTCAAGTGACATCCCATAATAATGTAGCCTTAGGAGGGCAAAACATATATACTAAAGATAAAGGAGCATATACAGGAGAGATCAGTGGACCAATATTAAAGTCTACAGGTGCTGCATATGCGGTTGTAGGACACTCAGAAAGAAGAGCATACTTTGCAGAGTCTGATGAGTTCTTAGGAGAGAAGGCAAAGGCTGCTTTGGCACATGGCCTTACACCTATATTTTGTTGTGGTGAAGGTCTTGAGATTAGAAAAGCAGGGAATCATGTGGCACATGTTTTAGCTCAACTCAAGGCTTCATTTGCTTTGCTTACCACAGAAGAAGTATCACAATTAGTGATTGCCTACGAACCCATCTGGGCTATAGGGACTGGGGAGACCGCTTCACCTGAACAAGCGCAGGAGATGCATGCAGAGATTAGAGCATATCTGACAGATGCCTATGGATCGGAGATAGCTGACAGTATCTCTATTCTTTATGGAGGATCGGTCAAGCCTGCTAATGCCAAGGAGATATTCGGTCAAGAAGATGTGGACGGAGGCCTTGTCGGTGGTGCTAGCTTGAATGCTGAGAGCTTTGCAGCTATAGTCAATTCCTTTTAGACTTGTTCAATTAGACCTTAGCTTTTGCCAAATACTTCATCTACTATCTTATAACGATAGTCAAAGATGTCTTCTAATTGTCTTTCGACAAATAGATTGCGTGCTATCCATCCGATAGGGCCAAAGGGAAGCATATAGTGTACCATGTCAGTCATCTTCACACCATTGTCTAATACTTCAAAGTGATGTTGATGATGCCACATTGTATAAGGCCCAACTCGTTGTTCATCTACAAAGAACTTGTGCTTTTCAACATAAGTAATCTCTGTTGTCCACTGGATGGGTATACCAAGTACAGGACGAACCGTGTAAGATATCATCTGACCAGGATACATGTTCTCTAATTCCTCTTCAGGTGTATGTACTTTGAAGGCCATATAATCTGGCGTTATTTTTTTTAAATTTTTAGGACTTGAAAAAAAATCCCAAGCCTCTTCAAGCGAAATAGGCAGAACTTGTGTTCTCTTAAGAACAGATGGGGTAGAAAACATAGGATTGCTTTGATGAAAAGGTAAGCGTGAGTATAATGTAAAGGTTTAAGATTGATCGTATAATGGAGTATGAAAAAAAGGCCCACGCAACGTGCAAGCCTTTTTTTATAACATTTCACATAAGTGTGATTAACTTCCTCCAAAAATCTTCTTAATCATACCCATAAGTC
>CAZRXJ010000266.1:0-4299 GCA_964604025.1 uncultured Saprospiraceae bacterium
TATAAAATATTTATAAAAAAAATTCTTCTTGTCGTTGCACTTAGTTTTTCTCTTTTGACAATCTGCTGTGGTCATGAGATCAGACCAGCATATCTTGAGATCAAAGAAGTTACTGAACATAATTATAAAGTCATCTGGAAGATCCCTTTGTTGAATCAAAGAGTGCCTAATATCAGACCGATTATCGGAGAAGGGGATAATCTAATCTCTTATCATCAGAAACGAGAGTTGCAGTCCCTGACTGAGTATATGGACCTTAACTTGTCAGAAGATATTGGAGGTCAATCTTTAAGTGTTGCTAATCTGCAAAAAACATTGATAGATGTAATCGTTAGATTAGAAAGGCAATCTGGAGAGATACATACTTTTTTAATTCAACCTTCTGACCCTAAGTCTACTGTCCCAATCAGTTCAAGCCCTTGGCAGGTAGCAAAGACTTTTGGCGTATTAGGTGTAGAACACATATTGATGGGTTGGGATCATTTGCTATTTGTATTGGGTTTGATGTTGCTGATTAGAAAAAAGAGTACGCTTATAACAACGATCACGGCATTTACGGTAGCGCACAGTATCACTTTAATAATTGCATCACTAGGACTGCTCGATCTTCCATCTGCTCCTGTAGAGACAGTTATAGCATTGAGTATTGTATTTCTCGGAAGAGAATATGTGTTGGTACAGCGTGGGCAAGATAGTATGACTGCTGATCGACCTTGGATGGTAGCATTTGCATTTGGACTATTGCATGGTTGTGGATTCGCAGGAGCTCTTGCTTCTATAGGACTTCCTGAACATGCGTTGTTTACTTCCTTGTTATCATTCAATGTCGGAGTAGAACTTGGGCAATTACTCTTTGTTGCCGTTATGTTGCTGATATTCTTGATTGGAAGTAGGCTATTAAAAATTAGAGTACCACAATGGGTACTACCATTACCTGGATATGCTATCGGCGGTATAGCAAGCTTTTGGTTTGTCACTCGATTATTAGATATTGTGGCCTAATAGGCAAACGATATCGATTATGAAGATTAATGATATAAGAGAACATGGGCCATACCTCGCTCATCCTGATAGATATGATAGAATTGAATATCGCAGATGTGGTAGAAGCGGGATAAATTTGCCGCTCATCTCACTTGGCCTATGGCACAACTTTGGAGATACTGACGATCTCAACAAGGGACGTGATATTCTAAGAGCTGCGTTTGACCATGGTATCACCCACTTTGATTTGGCCAACAATTACGGCCCTCCTTTTGGTGCGGCAGAAGAAAACTTCGGTAAGATATTCGCTAAGGATTTTAAGCCTTATCGTGACGAACTGATTATATCGTCCAAGGCAGGATGGGACATGTGGCCAGGACCATATGGTAACTTAGGATCGCGCAAATATCTTTTATCAAGTCTTGATCAAAGCCTGAAAAGAATGGGCATAGATTATGTAGATATCTTCTATAGCCACCGACCTGATCCAGATACACCCATAGAAGAGACGATGGGAGCACTGCATACTGCTGTCCAACAAGGAAAAGCGCTGTATGCTGGTATCTCCCAATACAGCGCAAAACAAACGAGACAGGCAATAAAGGTATTGCAGAGTATGGGTACTCCCATGCTGATACATCAGCCGAGATACAGTATGATGGATCGTTGGGTTGAAAAAGGACTATTAGGCGTACTTGAAAAGAAAGGTGTAGGAGCTATAGCTTTTTCGCCTTTGGAACAAGGTATTTTGACTGATAAATATTTGAAGGGATTTCCAGCTGACAGTAGAGCCGTAAGAGATGGACGATATCTCAATAAGTCTCATCTTACTGATGAGATCATCAATAAAGTCAGTGGACTCAATGATATAGCAAAAAAACGAAACCAATCTCTGGCTCAGATGGCCATTGCCTGGTTACTAAAAGATAAAAGAATAACAACTGTCCTTGTTGGTGTTAGTTCAAAAAAGCAACTTTTAGAAAATATAAAGGCTACTCAAAATATTAAGTTTTCTAAAAAGGAAATAGATCAGATTGAGGTTATACTGAATAATAATCCAAAGAAATAACATTGCATAATTTAGACTTTTGACATGAATGTTCTTAGTGTATATTATGTGATGATAAGTTATAGTTATGTCAGAGCTACTTGATGATTTTAGTGACGATTATAATCTTGAAAAAACAAGACATGGTTGTGTAACGGCATGGTTATGGTTGGGAATTATAGGTTCTGGACTAGCTGTAGTTATATATTTAATACCTGGTGGTTTTGTCAATAGTATGCTAGAGGAAAGTGGTGCAGAACCTTTATCCAAGTGGTTGATTATATTCTTCTCTATTTCCTCTCTTGTAGGCTTATTCAGTTACTACTTGATGCTCAATTGGAAAAAGAGTGGATTTTATATTGCTGTTGGATTGAGTCTCTTATCAGCGTTAACTACATATCTTTATATGTATGATCTATATTCTATAATTATGGCTTTCTTATCTCCACTCATCCTTTATGCCATATTGCAGATCCAGAAGGATGGCGTATCTGCATGGAATCATCTAGAATAGTTTTTTTGCAACTAATAAAAGTCTACCTAGCAATCTATGAAGAATAAACTCAAAAGATGGAAGGCCCTTTGGCATCCAGACAGATATCATGGTTGGGGTAGGACTAAGAGTTATTTTGAGGGATGGTATTTTAAAATGGTAAATGCCGAGGAGACTTTAGCACTTTCATTGATACCTGGTATATCAATGGATTCTAAAGGAGAGAGTCACAGCTTTATCCAAATGATTGATGGGACAGCAGGCAAAGCATATTATGAACGATACCCCGCAGAACAATTTAGGCCGAGAGAAGATAGATTTGAAGTAAGTGTAGGAAGCAGTAATTTTTCTTTGGATAAAGTGTCTATTGATCTTCCACAGATAACAGGGGAAGTCAACATAATTAAACCAACTCCTTGGCCTTCAGAGTTGGGAGCACCTGGCGTGATGGGTTGGTATTCATTCGTTCCATTTATGCAATGTTACCATGGCGTTGTGTCTCTTGATCACAGACTTCGTGGGTCAGTCAATTATAATGGTGTGGATTATGATCTTGACCATGGGATAGGTTACATTGAGAAAGATTGGGGAACGTCTTTTCCCAAATGTTGGATATGGATGCAGAGTAACCACTTTGAACAATTAGATCGGAGTATCTCTTTGATGACATCCGTGGCACATATACCTTGGATGGGTAGATATTTTGTAGGGTTCTTAGTAGCATTTTGGCTGGATGACCGATTATACAAATTCACGACATATACAGGCGCGAGGATGACTTCCGCTTTAGATGAAGACCATGTGCATCTCAAATTTGTAAAAGGTAATAAGTCTATCGAAATCTCGGCAAAAAAAGGCCCTACTGCTGAACTTATATCGCCCATTGTTGGTGATATGGCTGGGAAAGTAAATGAAAGCCTTGCGGCAGAAATCCATGTAAAATTAAAAGAAGGAAGTAAAATTGTGTATGAAGGGAATGGAAGAAATGCAGGCCTTGAAGTCGCAGGAGATGTGTCTATTTTGTTGACGGACAATTAGAATGAATGGAAGTATATGAAGGTGAAGTAATAAGAAGCATTAAAGATTTTTATGGCTCTATTCTTTACAATTATCAATCAGGAATTACAATTAGACAGCGACTGAGTGATATCGCTGTTCTCTTGTGGCAAGCATATCAAGATGACAACCCAGTTGTCCTGAATCAAATCAATAATTATAACAAAGACTTCTTGAGTAAATCTTGGAAAGAAATCAAATCAGCTGGTTTTGACAAGAAGGATGCATTTAATACCATTGCCAACGAATATGGTTATGAATCTTGGTTAAATGTCCCTAAAGCTTATATAAATTGTGAATTTGAAAAAGCTGTAGACGCACTTTTGTCTGGAGACATTGAGTACTTACGGCATGCTATCTCTAAAGATGCAACGCTACTACATAGACGTAGTCAATATCCACATCGCGCAACACTCTTTCATTATCTTGGATCTAATGGCGTTGAGTTGTACAGACAGATTGTACCTCTTAACATAGTTGATGTTATGTCGTTTATGCTTGATAGTGGTGCTGATAGATTGGCAACAATGCCAATCTATAATGGCGACTACACTATGATCGAACTTTTAAAGACAAGTGCTCATCCTAAAGACGCTGGAATTTTAAAATCAATTGAAAAAGCTTACAATCTTTATAAAAAGTAAAGATTGACATATTGACTTTAGTATTACTTAGCTCTTGTACCTTTAAGCGGGAGAGACATGCCTTCTACAGACAC
>CAZRXJ010000267.1:0-4297 GCA_964604025.1 uncultured Saprospiraceae bacterium
CGCGAAGAAGACAAGTGACTTGATTCCTTTGTGCCACCCACTGCCTATAAACAAATGTGGAATTGATATATCAATAAGTGAAAATAATAAGGTGTTAGTTACCTGTACCGTGAAAACAGAAGGGAAAACAGGTGTAGAGATGGAAGCACTCACCGGAGCATCAATAGCCGCATTGACGATATATGATATGTGCAAAGCCTTCTCTCATGACATCACAATAGAGTCTACTCAACTCATGAGTAAGTCTGGTGGCAAGAGAGATTTTAAAAGATCTGAAAGATGAAAGCACATAAGAAGCATGCAGATATTAAGAGACCTGAACTAGGGCAATTTGGAAGATATGAACTTGGGCTTTTAGGAGCACCTTGTGATGTCATAAAAAAGATCGTACACAAGTTGTGTAATGCATTGATGGATCATTGTGACATCACTTATATAGATGCGGATCACCACTCGGCAGAACCACTCATCTACACTAATCTTACTGATAGGATCAGTCATGATCGCATAGACTTTAAGAGCTCACTTAATGATTTTGATCGGAAGATATTATTAGATCAAGCAGATGTACTGCTCGTCAATAGTAACCACTTCAGAGCTGCTAGGCAGATAGTGTTTTGCACTGAGAAGAAAAGAGATTCGTTAGAACGGAAGTTAGATCGCTTGACAGATGTTGGTTTGGTCATATTGGATGAAGGGATTGATAGGCCTCATCCATTTCTAAAGCCTCAACTTTCTAGTTACGACAGTATACCAGTTATCGATATACATCAAATTGAGGAAATTGTATCATGGATAAAGAATGATTATAAGAAGTCTTTACCTAAGATCAAAGGGTTAGTACTGGCAGGAGGGAAAAGCCAGCGAATGGGAGAGAATAAGGCTTTGCTCGAATATCATGGTATGCCGCAGGTGCGCTTCGCTTGTCAGCAAATGTTAGATGTAGGTATACAACCGACTATCTCATGTAGAAGAGAACAATCAGAAATGTACAATGGAGATGATTTTCCATTGCTGCATGATACTTTCGAAGGACTCGGTCCTAATGGGGCCATATTGAGTGCATTTAGATTTGACCCTGATTCCGCATGGTTAGTTACAGCATGTGATCAACCATTACTTACAAGTGTGCACCTAAAGAATCTGATTGATAATCGTACCCCGAAGAAGCTGGCGACTTGTTATCATAATCCGGAGACGGGATTCCCAGAACCACTTATCACGTTGTGGGAACCCAAGTCATATCCAAGGCTTTTGTCTTTTCTTAGTCTGGGTTATAGTTGTCCTAGAAAAGTCTTAATCAATTCTGATGTCCAAGAAATACATGTAGACGAGACAGCATTTATGAAAAATGCTAATACTCAGGAGGAAAGAAGTCTGATCATGAGCGACATCAATAACAGCTGAAAGTTCTAAAATGCCAAACGACTCTATGACTATACGATAGAGTGCAATTAACAATATTTAGTCCTCATATACTTGACACCAACAGTAAGGGCCGATCATTCTAATCTTTACTTTATAGTATATCTTCACATCATCTTTTTCAATTGTTGCTTCTGCTAATTGAGATTCGTTTTTTGCTCTTACTTCTTGTAAGATGATGTTGTTTTTATAACTCAGAGAGCCTCTGCCATAAGCTTTATATACCGCTTCCTTTAGACCCCAAGTTACCCACTCAACTTCATCTTTTGTGTAATAAGCACCTAAATGGTCGTAGTCATTTTTTGTACAGAACTTATGAGCTACCCTTTGGATTTTATCTGTTTTAATCTGTAGATCGAGACCTACTGGTTTTGTATGCCACATGATCCCAACAAGCCCAGCAGTATGTGATATCGAAAAGTGACAAGAGCTTTCGCCAAATACTGGCTTGCCATACTGGTCGGTACATAGATCATTGATGTCCTCATCAATATATTTGTGTATTAGATATCGTCCAGACATCCACTCTTTCTGTCTACTGGGATGCCATTCTGAGATATGATCCATAGATAGACTTGTCTTTTTTAACTCATTGTGAAAGAAGTCTTCATCTTCGGTGACTGACCAAAGAACGCTTTTTCCAAATTTGGGATTCTTTTCTGTTAGAATTAAAGGCATAGAGATACGAACATACGAGATATATACTTTCTTTGCTTCTTATGATTCTGACTGACAAAAAGATACTTGAGGCTATAGATAAAAGAGAGATCGTTATCGAACCGTATAGACGAGAATGTTTAGGTACTAACTCCTATGATGTCCATTTGGGAAAGACATTGGCGGTCTACAAAGATGAAGTACTCGATGCACGTAAGCATAATCAGATAGACTATATGGAGATCGGAGCAGAAGGCTTTGTACTGCAACCCGGAACTTTATATTTAGGCGTCACTGAAGAATATACAGAGACGCATAACTCTGTGCCTTTCTTAGAAGGCAAATCAAGTATCGGGCGACTGGGTATCGATATCCACGCTACTGCGGGAAAGGGCGACGTAGGATTTTGCAATACTTGGACGCTTGAGATATCATGTGTTCATCCAGTAAGAGTCTATGCTGGTATGCCGATTGGTCAGTTGATCTACTTCTTAGTCGAGGGCGAGATCGAGAATTACTACAACAAGAAGTCCAACGCCAAGTATGTAGAGCGTACCACTAAGCCAGTTGAGTCTATGATGTGGAAGAACAAGTTTTGATTGCTATCTTACCCAAAAGATAATCTATGACGTCAGAAGAAAGAAAGGGTTCGAAGCTGTCTGATTGGTTGGATACTATCCAAAGAGACAGTTGGCAGTTAGAACTAATCTTATCTGGTTTTGTGATTTTTTTACTCCTCGCAGGCTTAGAGCCATATCATCAACTATATGATCGGATAGACAAACTTTCTACAGCTGATGATTGGGTACAATATTTAGATATACCTTATCATACTTTTCGCATAGCCTATTATTCGATGATGATAGCAGTAATGCTTCATGTATTTTTAAGAGGGCTGTGGATTAGTACGATTGGACTGAGGAGTGTATCTGGAGATATAGATTGGAAGACTATAAGAGTAAGAGGTAGATTTGAAAAATATCTTAGAAAAGAGATTCCTTCTTTTGATAGCTACATAATGCGATTAGAGACTTATTGTAGTATCTCCTTCTCTTATACTTTCCTATTGTTCTTTTCCATTTTAGCCGTGGGCTTTGTTATTGCAAGTTTTATTTTGTTCACAAGCCTTCTTAAGGCACTGGGTATGTCACAAGGTGAGACATTGGCTGAGTTTTTAGTAGGGGCATATTTCATTTGTACCCTTCTATATTTTATAGATTTTATAACCTTGGGATGGCTTAAGAGGATAAAGTATTTTGGATATGTCTATTATCCAGTTTATAGATATTTTGGGTTTGTAACATTTGCGAGTCTTTATAGGCCACTTTATTATAATTTGATAGACCACAAGTTGGGTCGAAGGTTGGCCATGATGGTATTGCCTATTGGCATAGCCATCGTTGTAGTGATGTCCTTGAGATACATTACTGATGCTTATGTGCCGTCAAATTTTTCTACTCATTCTGAACAAGCTTTTCTATATGACTCATATGAAGATATTGCCTTAGAGGAGGTGACTGATGAACGTCCCAGTATCAGATCTCAGATCGTCAAAGATAACTATCTGCCGCTCTTCGTTCCATACATACCAACTGCTCATGATGCAACGATTAAGAGTATTTGCCCTGATCTCGAGCCGGGTTACGATACAGGGTTTAAGCTGGAAGGAGGTATCACCGCAGGGCGGATTATCAATCGTTTGGCAGTTCCTTCTGAGCTTCTTGACTGTATGAAGCAATTGTGGCGAGTCTCCATAGATGATAGCTTATACACTGAAGTAAATTTCCGATTCTACCAACACCCACTTCGAGATCAAAACGGTTTGTTAACTATGATTCCTATCCATCATCTGGATCGATCAGAACACTTCGTTAAGATAGATCGATATCGCGTTCAACAGGATTCAGTAAGATGGTTTGATGGTCGGCACATCTGGTTTTATAAGGATTAAACATTGTCTGCATTACGTCAAGCGCAAATACTCTTCTGCAGCTATATCATTCTGAATTTGTCGGTCGTAAATGACCGTTTATCGAATTCTGCCTTGGCAAATCGAGTTAATCCAAGCATCAGTCTGACTTAGTTTTTTAAAGGTGACTTCTGGCCCATCTTTGTATTGTCAACAACAAAGAACAATTACTTAAATCAACTTTCTAAAAATTATTAATATGAAAACTTCTACTTCTCACAGGCCAGATCACTACATAAGATTAAC
>CAZRXJ010000268.1:0-4292 GCA_964604025.1 uncultured Saprospiraceae bacterium
CTTCTGGTTGTTCAAACGGTATCAAATGACCAGCACCATCTGCCTGAACAAAATGTCCATAGGGCACTTTGTCTTTTAATTTTGCCCAGCGGTCTTCATTAATAACATCTGAATATTGTGCTCTTATAATGGTCGTAGGACAAGAGGTATTCTTGATCTTTGACCATAGGTATGGCGCTGTGGCATAGATGGTAGATTCCCAAGATCTTGGATATGACAATGTAACACCGCTTTCTGTAGACTTAAGTCCTTCTGACACAAAATCTTCTAATGATCTAGTATCAAATCTCTGATACACCTTTTTAGAAAGAAAATATTTTTTTGCCTCAGTTCGATCCTTCCATGTATCTCTTCTTCGCGCAGCAATCTTAACAATTGGAAAATTCTTCTTTTTAAAAGAAAGAGGTAGTAATTGAAATCCCAGAGTATATAAACCAGGCAATACCACTGGATCAATCAAAATCAACTGTTTGAATAGATCAGGTCGTTTGATGGCTGCGAGCCAAGAAGCGACACCTCCCATAGAATGTCCAATGCCTATAACACCCTTCCTATCAAGAGCATCCATATGCGCTATGATATCTTCTGCCAAGACTGACCATGATCTAAACTTGGAAGCGTCAGAATCGGGCCATAACGGTCTTTGTAGTGGGGCATATATTTTATAATTATGAAGGCCATTGAATAGTTGATGGTAACATCCTGGTGTATATGCATTAGCATGCAAAAACTGGATAACTCCATCAACATCCGCACCGCTTACTAATTCTTCCATCTTCATGGTTCGACATCCTTATAATTAGAAAATTGAAATCTTGGTTGACAGACACATAAAAAGATTAAGTCGGTAGTTCCTGTATTCTCGATACACTGAGGATGTTCAGGAGATATAATAACGCAATCCCCTTTTTCTAATCTCTGTATCTCTTCATTGATTGTTACTACGGCTTCCCCATCGAGTATGTAATATACCTCAGATGTACCAGTTAATGCATGAAGTCTAGTCCGTTGACCAGGCTCAACTCTTGCTTGTGCTATAGACAAGTTTTCTTTGACAGGATCATTGAGTATCTCGGTGATGTGACATCCTTCATCAGTGAAGTATTCTTGCTTATCGTCTGTCTTAAAAATTCGCATGCGATTATAATTGAGTAATTGTAATGCCATCTTTAGAAAGACTTCTTTTTAACAAATTGACATAGCGCGCACGATCTACATTATGTATATACTCTATGCTTCCTTTATCCAGTGTTGGTACCACATCTATATAACCTCTATATGAATCCTCATGAGCTCCTCCCCGAACAGACATAAAGTAGTTTCCTTTTTGATCTATAAGAGTCCTATCTAGAGCAACTGCCATTGCCAAAGGATCTGCAAGATTAACAGCTGTCTCTTCTGCATGTTCATTCATCCACTTTATTCTAACTTTTTGTATATCAGCGGCCAAGTGAGCAAACTTAGTATCCATGTCTCTTAGTGTATCAATCTCTGATATTGAAAAATCCGAACATGCACAAGTTGTATCCCAACCGATCATAGTTATAGTAGCATTACTTTTAAGAACTATAGCTGCTGCTTCGGGGTCTGCCCAGATATTGTATTCTGACACAGGGGTTACATTTCCCGGAAGGGATACTAATCCTCCCATTACATATATACGCTTGGCGCGTCTCAGTATGCCAGGCTTTCTTTGTTCTATCAAAGCAAGATTAGTCAGCGGGCCCAAACAAACAATCTCCAATACACTATCATATCTAACCAATGACTTCATCATATGATCTTGAGCGTCTCCTTCTTCTGGTATACGACCAGTAAGTTCAAGACCTATATCACCTAATCCATCCTTACCATGGATAAAGTCGGCCGTATCCAGTGTGCGCTCGATAGGTTTTTGTGCCCCCACATACACTGGTGCATTATGATTACATAATTCTTTAATATAAAGGACATTCTGGACTACGCAATCTAAGGAAACATTGCCTCCTGAAGTACTGATACCAACGATATCAATAAGCGGATGTCGCATAGCCATGATCAGCGCTATAGCATCATCGGTTCCTGCATCAGTATCAATAAAAAACTTACGTAAAGTTGCGTTCATGTTGTCCTTCTAATCAATTAGGAATCCACCTAAAGGTAGATTTTGTTAGATTTAACCAAGATATTTGCTAAATCAACGTTAGAAACAAAAATGATACAGTTATGTCAGAAAAAGTAATCCCAGTAGTAGATCTTTCACAATTCACGGAGGGAACGACAGCACAGAGAGCTGCATTTGTAGATCAATTGGGGGAGGCTTTTCATGACATCGGATTTGTAGGTGTCAAGAATCATGGTATACCTAAGACTTTGATCGATGATTTTTACAATTATTCAAAAGCATTTTTTGCATTGTCCAAGGAGACTAAGTTAACATATGAAATACCTGGACTTGCAGGTCAAAGAGGATATACTTCTTTTGGTAAGGAGCAGGCCAAGGGTGCAAAAGTGGCTGATCTTAAGGAGTTTTTTCAGATCGGGCAAGAAATCCCAGAAGGTCATCCGTTGAAATCTGAGTATCCTAACAATGTCAATGTAACCGAAGCTCCAGAATTCACACAACTTGGCAAGGAGCTATATAAGTCATTTGAAAAAGTAGGTGGACAACTTCTTAAAGCTATCGCCATCCATCTAGATCTTGGAGAAGCATACTTCGATGATCGGATAACAGATGGACTTAGCATACTACGGGCCATCCATTATCCTCCGATAACTTCAGAACCCAATAGTGCTGTAAGAGCAGAACAACATGAAGACATAAACCTCATCACGCTGCTTGTTGGTGCCTCTGCTGGTGGATTAGAACTACTCAATATGGAAAATCAATGGTTGCCGATCACACCTGAAGAAGATGAGATCGTGATTAACGTCGGCGACATGCTCCAGCGATTAACCAACAACTATCTTAAGTCAACAACACACAGAGTTGTTAATCCACCTAGATCAGAATGGCACAAACCTAGACTATCCATACCTTTCTTTCTGCATCCTAAGGCAGATATGGATCTGACCTGTCTTGATAAATGCGTAACAGATGAAAATCCATTACAGTTTGAACCGATCACTGCTGGCGGATATCTCGATGAAAGATTGAGAGAGATCGGACTCAAAAAGTAAGGTTGATCCTTGCAATCTGCAACTTCGGTAGATAAAAAGTATGCTTCAGTAGAAGAGAACATGATGATCTAATTCGCATTTTAGATATTAGTGCTGCCTTGTAACCTTGGCATAATTCTATCGTTTTTCTAAAAACAAACACATGAAACACTTCAATCACATCTTCCTCGTCATTGCAACACTATTTTTTCAGATTAATATTAACGCTCAAAACAGTGAGACCCGTAGCCTGGGTTCGTTTGACGGTATATCCGTATCTCAAAGCATAGATGCCGAACTAGTAAAAGGAAATAAAAATGAAGTGGACATAACAGTGTCCAGAGTAGATCTTGAAGATGTGATCACTGAAGTAGAAAATGGAGTCCTCAAACTCAAGATGAAAAAGAAATGGAATAACAACTGGGGGAAAAAGAAAAAAGTAAAGATAGTCGTTACTTATGCAGAATACCCTAACTATATCAGCGCAAGTTCGAGTGCTGATGTGATCAGCCATGACAAGATCATCACTTCTAGTCTGGAGCTAAAGGCCAGTAGTAGCGCAGATCTAATCCTCGATGTCGAAGTTGATGATCTGGATAGCAGAGCAAGTTCAAGTGCAGATATAGAGATATCTGGATCTGCAGACAAGGCATACGTATCAGTCAGCTCAAGCGCTGATTTTCTAGGGAAGAGACTGACTACGAAGACTGCCGATCTATCTGCTAGTTCGAGCGGAGATATATATATCAAAGTAACAGACGAACTAAGTGCCAAAGCAAGTTCAAGTGGAGATATCATTTACTATGGTAATCCTGATGTAAGAAAAGCCAAAAAGTCTTCCAGTGGAGACATCACGAGAGAAGGAGGCAGATAAGCATATATG
This sequence comes from uncultured Saprospiraceae bacterium, assembly GCA_964604025.1. Classification (GTDB taxonomy): domain Bacteria; phylum Bacteroidota; class Bacteroidia; order Chitinophagales; family Saprospiraceae; genus JAJRXG01. The sequence goes on from CAZRXJ010000268.1 coordinate 4,022, forward strand.
AAGTTCAACTATAAAAAAGCATTATTTGAAAAGAATGATGCTTTTTTAGTTTATGGTTGAGACTCTTATAAGATATATGTCATATATGAGACTTCAACAAGAGAAAGTGAAGAGATATAATCTGATCATTCTATTCTAAAAAGTAGGACCAAATTGTTACTTTAACCTTATGAATGGAACCTTCTTTTTCTATTCAGTTGGATTGTTTGTTGTTGTTCTTGCTGTATCAATCTTACTGAAGCGGTCACTCGGCATATCATATGATCGTCGT
>CAZRXJ010000269.1:0-4280 GCA_964604025.1 uncultured Saprospiraceae bacterium
CGATTGCCACTTATAGATGTTGTATAAGTGCCTTTAGCCATCCATATTGAAGATGCACTTGGGGCAGTTCTTATAGCTTCATGAAGGTCTGTATAAGCATTAGTCCAATCTTGTCCGTTAGACAATCCGCGCGCATCAATATCTACATATATAACTTCTTGTGCACTTACTTCTCCTGTGACTAATATGTAGAGCATAGCAACAATGAACATCATCAGTCGACTAAGTGTACCCTTATGTTTTGGTGGCACTAACATAGCCTATGATCTATTCGTCATATTTGTAAAAAATAGTTTTATCATTATTTCGTACTAATAACAATCGATGCATTTTATCCTGAATTATGGGCTCTATATGCCTTATTTGGCCCTTTACTAAGATACTGATATCTGTATGAATATCAAATCCCTGGTCATTATATGAAATTACTGTCGCCAATGGTACATCCATCTTTCCAACAAGAGGTTGGAAGCCTTGGTCATTGCCAGCTAACACAATCTTGTCATCAATCATTGTAATGGCATATATAGGCGCATTTTGAGCTACTTGAGGCAGTATCACTTTTTGCCATGAACGAGCACCCCGATTAATCAAAGCGTAAGATTCGAATGTTTCAACTTCTTTTACAAAAGTTCTGTCCATGATCTCCTTAGGAAAAAAAGACCAGATAGATTTATCAGAATATTCACTGTGCGTTAATATTGATTTTCGAAGTTCATTAAAATGGCTCTCCATGATGTTCTTATGAAAAACAGGAACATCCTTTCCATTTTTTAGGTATACAGGTATGTGGTCAACAATGGAATCTTGATTAAAATCATTTAAAAATAATTTCAATTTCTTATCATCACCAATTAATGTATGATTCAATCCAATGTTTCCCATCGTCAAATCGATCTGATTATCACCACTAATATCACGAGCGAATATTTTATTATAAAGTCCCGATGAGTTTTCAATTTCTTCTTTTTTTAATCCTTGGCCTGTGTTCCAATAGATCATCACCGGCATCCAATGACCAACTATAACTAAGTCTTCTTTTTTATCTCCATCAAGGTCTGCCCATTGAGCATCTGTTATCATTCCTGATTTTGCTAGGCCATCTATTCTATCATTTGGAATATCTACAAATTCCTTTCCTCTAATATTTCTCAATAATCTACTGATCGGACTTAATCCATATGCACCACTTATACTCATTGAGCCAAAAAATATATCTTGCCAACCATCTCCATCTACATCAGAGATAGCAACAGAGCTAGTGAATCCTTTCACGTTATCGATAAAATAATAAGACTCAACAAAATTACCTCTTCCATCATTTATGTAAATTCTGTTAGAGTTTTGAATAGAACCAATTGTATATGCTGCACTTCCTGCCGCTACAACAAGATCTAGATCACCATCATTATCTAAGTCTTTTAATTCAGCGTCCACATCTTCATATATAGCTTCAGCTTTCCACGCCTTTTTGTAATGACCATTTTCATAAATATAGAGTACACTGGATTGTCCACTGGCTCCACCTAAAAAAATATCTTCATTACCATCTCCATTCACATCACCTTTGACCATCGCAGGTCCTTCATCACTGAGTCGATACAAAAGCAAGTTTTCGCTAACAAAATCATCATACTCATCTTCAACATGAAGAAAATCCAAACTAGTATCATCTACTTTGTTGATGACAGGTTTTAATCTTTGTTCCAATACACGATCATTTATTCTATCAGGAGTGATAGTTGAATTGAGCGATACATCATAGATTACTGATACAGAGCCATCCAACCATTCAACAGTTACTGAGTCTATTGGATTATCCTTAAGAGCAGCAAATATCACACTGGGCTCAACACATGATTGAAATCCACGAGTTGTTAACAACTCTTTGGTGTATGTCGCTTCTTGCGTATGCACTCTTACTTTAGCATTCAATACAACGGCATCATCAAAATTGGAAAAATCAATTTTTATAAAGTCTTTGTTACTCGTGTTTTCTAATAGTGAGGCTTCTGCATTATAATTATTAATAACAATATCTAAATCACCGTCATTATCCAAATCACCATAGGCGGCTCCGTTACTCGCACTTGGCCCATTATCTCTTAGTAGTTTCATCCCATCGTCCATTGATCCATTGGCTCCAATATAAAGTACGTTGTTAGCAAAGCCTTCAGGCATATTATCAATCAACGTAGAATCACTATCCTGATCTTGGACTACTTCATCAGAGATATAATTGAGATAATCCATGTTGTTGGGTCTTCGATAGATCCCATTGGTTATAAACACATCTGGTTTGCCGTCTAAATTATAATCTTCTATAAGTGGGCTCCAACTCCAGTCAGTTGCATCAACATTGTAGCTTGATGATACTTCATTGAAAATGGGGTTTCCATTTTTACTTAAGCCAGAATTAAGTTGCAGTGTATTCTTGGCATACTGGTCATTATATCCAAAAGTATTGCGTAATTCTTGTACTTGATATGTATCAGGACCTTCAGACTGTTTATATATCTTTTCATTATCTGGCTTCATATCAAGAGTGACTATATCCATAGCACCATCCTGATTGATATCGGCTATATCGCATCCCATTGAGAATTTGCTGGTATATGAAAAAGACTCTTCACTTGACTCATTAAAAGTACCGTCCTGATTGTTTATATACAACAAGTCGTTCTCATGAAAATCATTAGCTACATATATGTCGGGCCAATTGTCATCATTGACATCCGACAATGAAAGTCCAAGGCCATAACCTACTTTACTTTGATATATACCCGAGGTCTTAGAGACATCTACAAAAAAACCATTGTTATTTTTCAATAAGCGATCACCACTCAAATCATCCTTTGTATTTCTAATTGATGAGTTGGTATAATTTGCTGGACTATGAACAGAGTGACATAACAAGTATATATCAAGATCGCCATCACGATCATAATCAAAAAATCCAGCCTGTGTCGATAAAGCAGATATATTCAAATTGTAAAGATCGGCCGATTCCACAAATTTTCGGTTTCCTTGATTGATGTATAATCTATTAACCCCAGTAAGAGAATCGCCATTGTTGACATTACATATATATATGTCTTTCAGTCCATCACCGTTTATATCTACAATGGCAACACCAGTTGACCAGCTTGATTCATCGATCAATCCAGATCCCAAAGTGCCGTCTTCAAATTTTAATTGACCCTTGTTATAATATATTCTACTCCTCCCTTGGTTACTAGTTAATACAATATCACTTAGGCCATCGTTGTCAAGATCTGCTATACCTACTCCGCCTCCGTTAAAGGCATATAGATAGTTGATAATATTAATTGATCCGTACGGATCAACCTTATTTATAAAGTCAATGCCGCTCGATTCTTTTGGAACATTAACGAACAAATAATCCTGAAATTCTTCTATCTGCTCGTCAGAATTACAAGCAAATGAGCATAAAAAGAATAGCCCAATAATTTTAAGACAATTTGGAATTTCTAATTTAATTCCAGTAATTGGCTGCACCTATTTAGTTTTAATTAGTATGACTCCACTAGAGCCATCTATTCCATAAAAAGATGTTTCTGAAGCATTGGTCAAGGCCTTAATAGAAGAGATGTCATTTGGATCTATTAATCTAGATATCACATTGTAATCATGCCCAGCTTTTTTGCCATCGATCACATACAAGGGTAAGCCACCACCTGTAATATTGCCAGTCTCTCGCAGCTGCACTGATACAGTGTCTCCTCCTCCTCTAACATATAATTGCGGGATTCTTCTTAGATAATCAGCAAGACTTAACACTTTAGAATCAGGTATGATAACACCCTGTTCTTTATCTTCACCCATGGCTTGATATTGGTTCTTACATCCTACAGTGTTTATACTAATTAGTAAGATTGAGATAAGCAAGTATTTAATCTTCATCATACTTGAATATTTGGAGTTTATTATTGTTTCTGGCCGCCACTAGTATTTTGTCTTTAGGTCTTTCAACAATAACCAATTTACGAATATCTCCTTCTAATAGCAATCCAGAATCCCCATGTTCTTCTAACAAGCTGGTATTGTCAGATACCAAGTAATGTCCATAACTCGCATCATACTTCCCGATTTCTGGTTTTACATAACTCAAGTTGCCTCCTGCTATTAATCCTATCTTATGCTCATCTATACTAGATATACAAATGTCATAGATCGGTGACACTTGAGTTGTATAGCTTAGAGGTAACGACTCCCAAGTACCAAGCTCTCCTGAATTAATAAAAATCATATGATCTAAG
>CAZRXJ010000270.1:0-4279 GCA_964604025.1 uncultured Saprospiraceae bacterium
ATCATAGCATCCACGCCTCCTTTTTCATATATTCTTGCTGTGCGACTTTCAGCACCCAATGTTGTAGTTCTAAAGATCTCTGACAGCATCTCAGCCAACCACTCTTTGCCATCCGGTATATAAGTCTTCTCTCTTCTTCCGACGTAGTACTTTTTGGTTAATTGACCATTGCGATTGGCATTGATTTCTACTCTTCGCTTGCTACCAAATGCAGATTTTTTAACTTTAAAAAATCCACCATCTGTAATACCTACGATATCTTCGTCATTGTCTGATATGATAATCTCTCCTTCATACTCTATCTCAAAAGAAGTAAATGGGGTTTTGACTTTTGTTTTATGTCTACCGTCATGACTTTTGGTGTGGTTATAATTGTTTTGTGCAGTTGTTTCGTTAAGTATCATCATTGAAATGATGAAGGCGGTGATCAGTGAGAGAAAGTTGAGTCGTATCATGATTGTATGATTGGATAGTTGATAATATAAAGATGGTACTAGAAGAGGTTCATATAAAAGTCAGATGTACTCAGTTGTAGAATTAGTGTAGTGAACTGTTGACTATATCCTCCTTTCATAATCATTAGTATATCCATATAATCTTTGAGATAGATAATAATAATAGATAAGATCAGCGTGGCGATGTAAGTGGATCTTTTGGATAGGATGCTAAGGCGTTTCATAAGTAAAGGATTTTATAAATCATTTGATGACTCAAATATGGGGTCAATTGCATAAGAGAGAAAAGTCATTTGTCATGAACTGTATGAATTATGTAATGAAGTGTCGAGTTAGTTTTCAATTGTCATGAAATGTTGATTTTGTAATACTCTTATTTTGTAAGTTTTATAATAAACAGAAGAGTGTAGACTCCTAATATCAGATACTACATGCATTCAGAGGAAGGAGCTATGGCTATGAAAAGCGTATATAATCGTCCCATAATTTTAGGCTCGCAAAAGTTTTTTACTTAATACTTGAATAAAAGACCTTTTTATCCTTATATTTGATTCAAAGAAAGAATGAGTATGTTTTCTAAGACATGTGAATATGGGATCAGAGCGCTGTCAATCATAGGGAAGTACTCACTTGAAGGTAAAAAGATCGGCATCAAAGACTTGTGTGCAGAAGCTAATACTCCTGAATCTTTCACTGCCAAGATCTTACAGAACCTAGTAAGGAGGAGGTTGATTAAAAGTCAGAAGGGTAGATTCGGTGGTTTCTATATAGATCGTGACTTGAAGGATATATCATTGAAAGATATAGTAGAGGCGATTGACGGTAACGAGATATTTATAGGATGTGGATTAGGACTGGATAAGTGCGATAGCAATAATCCTTGTCCGTTACATCATGAGTTTGAAGTAGTGAGATCTTCGCTTAACAAGATGTGTAAGATGTCCACATTAAGTGACTTGGTATCTCAATTGAATACTGAGGCATACGAACGATGACATTTTTTTTGATCATAAAAAGATAAAAAGATCTTATTAACTATATAAAATATTTACTATGAGTGCAACAACATTAAAAAACAACGTATCAACAACAGGAAGTATTAGCTCCATATGGAATCTAATCATCGCGCAATATCTTAGTTATTGTGATGAGCAAGATGAGATGAATGTATACTGGTATATGAAAGCGATTATAATCATACCATGTGTCTTCATGGTACCGTCAATATTTGTCATGGCACTATCTACTGATTACTATGTATACTATGTAGCATTCACAATTATCTTATTCTATTTGAACATGATGGCGCACATATCGGAGATGAGTGGCCGGACTTATATCCCGCTCTTCCATGTGACATGTATGTTAATGGTGATTATACCTATCGCTTCGATTGTACTATATGGTGCTAATGGGACGATTCTATAATTGCGCTTTTTGAGAATGGTATTGCTTGCTAAGTGATGGGTTTGCGATGTATCTGATATATAACATTTTGACTTGTATTTAATATTTTGAACTCGTAATCTTAATTGCAACAAATTCCAGTACCTTAGAGAATCTTGATAAGTCTACATAAGAGAGTTAATCGAGTCTATGTATTGATTCTTATTATAAACATTAACCATATTCAAGACTATTGTATCAATTCTTATCAAATTATAATGAGTAAAAAAATACTTGGATCTATATATTTTCTGACTTTGTCATTCGTCTCTTTTGGTCAAGAAGGCTCAAGTCAGGTGCTCAATGAGCCAGGAGTCATCGGCACTATTTTGATAGGAATTTTGATTGTTATAGCTGCGATATTTATTTCGCTTTTCAAAGTCTTCTATTTGTTCAAGAAGCTATCTGAAAATAGAAAGTTGAAAAAAGAATCTTATCTGCACGAAGTTATTGCGACACTCAATTTAGAAAGTTTAGAATTAGTACGCGATAAAAGACAGACTACAGAGAAGGTACAACTATCTGATATCAACTTAAAAGTTACTGAAGAAAGTTTAGCGCAAAAATTGAATTATGTCTTATCAGTAGCTGATGCTCAGCAAATAGATCAACGGATCATAGAGCGTATAGACAAGTTGGATTATCAATTGTCAGGAGAAGAGTTGGGTTCTAAGTTGAAGGCTTCAGATCCTAAAGGAATAATAGTCGCATCTACAGAAAGCGCAAGTAGTCCAATATTTGATGAGAAGCAGTATTCTGATTTCAAAATTGAAAAGGATAGAGAGTTGGCTAAGGTTGTCTTGTTGTATATAGCAACTGCCGTATTTTGGTTGTTATTTGGCACGTTTATAGGATTATTGCTCGGAGTCAAGTTTGTTATTCCAGAATTAGACAATCTTGCCTGTCTGTCTTTTGGAAGGATTAGACCTGTACATACTAATAGTGTGTTCTGGGGATGGTCATCTTTGGCGATGATTGGATTAGGATATTACGTTGTTGCTAAGACTTCTAATGCCAAGATATTTAGCCTCAAACTGGCTTATGGGGGATTGATCTTAATTAACCTGTCAGTATTCTTAGGCTCCGCCTTTCTTATGGCTGGTATCAATAATGGAGGTGGAGAATATAGAGAGTACATATGGCCTATAATGTCTCTATTTGCAATTGGGTTAGGTGCTACTTTTCTTAATTATTTTAAGATGGTCGGTAATAGAAGTACAAAGGAAATCTATGTTTCTAATTGGTATATCCTAGCAGCGTGTATCTGGACAATCGTCTTGACCATAATTGGATACCTTCCATTCTATCAGAATGGCCTTGGCGAAACTATAATACAAGGATATTATATGCATCAAGGAGTAGGTATGTGGTTCATGACATTCACCTTGGGGTTAATGTATTATTTTCTACCTTCTTCGCTCAACAAACCTATCTATTCTTACGCCCTTGGGATACTCGCCTTCTGGACACAGATGTTGTTTTATACTCTTATAGGAACACATCATTTTGTTTTTAGTCCGTTGCCTTGGTGGTTACAGACGATTGCAATCATATTTAGTGCGGGTATGTTTATTCCAGTTTTTGCAGGTACGACTAACTTTATGCTGACGATGCGCGGCAGTTTTAGCATGCTTGCTAAGAGTTATTTTTTGCCTTTTATGTTAGTCGGTGTTCTTTTTTATTTCATAGGATCTGTTCAAGGAAGTTTTCAAGCATTTAGATTTACCAATTTCGTTTGGCATTTTACTGATTTTAATGTTGCACATTCTCATATGACGATGTATGGTATTATAAGTTTTATGCTCTGGGGTTGTATCTATGCGCTCATTCCAAAACTCATAGGTAGGCGACCCAATCAATTTTTAGTAGGCATTCATTTTTGGTTGTCATTTATCGGTCTGGTTGTCTATTCATTCTCACTTATGATTGGGGGGACACTCAAAGGATTAAGCTGGATAGAGGGAGCACCATTTATAGAGAGCGTTACACTGATGGTTCCTTATTGGGTGTGGAGAGCCATAGGCGGATCATTTATGTTTTTTGGACATGTTGTTTTTTGGTACAACATTCATAATGTTTATAAAGGTTGGAGGGATTCTGATTTAATGACACAAAAACTTGAAGACAATGTTGCTTTCATCTAATCATAAACTACTTTCTCTTACAGCATTTATAGTTTTTACTATTCTAAGTGTCCTGATTGCAGTTGTGCCCGCTATGAATATGCAAGAGTCTGTTAGGCCTCTTTCTCAAGCTGAAGAGATGACTTACGAAGAATCCGAAGGGCTTCGTGTTTTTATCTCTGAAGGATGTGTAGGTTGTCATACACAACAAGTGAGAAGTATCGAGATGGATGAGATATGGGGCAATCGACCAAG
>CAZRXJ010000271.1:0-4265 GCA_964604025.1 uncultured Saprospiraceae bacterium
AATAAACAGTTTACATTATTTTTACATTAGATAGACATTTAGTTTACTTTTGAGGGTGTATGGTAAGGTAACCCCGAGAGGTGTTGTGAGCCATATACTTAAGGGCTCTGGGTGATTCAGAGGCCTTTTTTGTTGGATGACTATATTTCTCATCTCACTAGTTTCAAGGAAAATCTGAGACATCTGACCATTGATATATGATCTGGTTGTCGTGGTTTATGGTCAAAAACACCCGCCAAACGAAACTTCGGGTTATACATCAATCCGATGGTTTAACCATCGTTAGGCTATGACCCTTCAGGGTCACATTATTATGATTTTATCGGACCCGAGAATATTGAATCACGCCAAAGCGTGAAACGTTCTGTTACGACTTGCCAAATAAATAAAACCTCGTAGCGGCTAGGCGCGCGCATCTCGGATTAGTCGAGAGAGCACGATGAAAAAAGCCGAGGTTTTATCACGAGGAGGCCTAGGCGTTCATTCTGAAATATTCATTCTCACAAACCAAGGGCCTCTTAAGCGAGAATTAGTAGGACAAGCGTTTTGGTTGCCTTGCCGCGACTGGCAAAGTGACAAGGAAAAATAAGCCTGAAAACTGATGTTGTTTATAGCAATGAGCTGAGAGAGTTCAACTTTTAAAAGGCTATTCTAAGTCAGAATTATTGAACTTCTGGACCATTTTTAGGAAGATCTATATTTTAACCGGACTCTTATGCGTGTAACCCTTGGTTTTGATAAAAACCAGATCTCTGCATAACATATGTATCAACACAATAACTCTCTGATCGCCATACTTCACAAAGATTCATCACTTTAAGTTCAGGTTAAAGTCGGTTAACATTCGGTTAAATAAACGTCTTCTAGTGGACAAATAATTTCTTGCCAGCGTACTACAATCATTATAAAGAGCAACACTTGAGTCACATTCAAGTGACAAACTTGCTGATGTATAAGTGCTATGCGTAAAACCAGAATTGCATTCTTTGCAGAGACACTAGAAAGAAATATAGATGGTGCTGTCCGCACCATGTTTCAAATTATAGATCGTATTCCAACTGATCAATTCGAATTTCTATTTTTCACTGCAACTCCACCAAAGGGCTACAATAAGACCGATCATAATTTTAGTGTATTGGACTCACTTCCTTTACCCTTCAACCAGAAATATAGATTTGTAAACATCATTACCCAAAAACCCCGCATTAACCGCGAACTAAAATGGTTCAGACCTGACATCATACATATCGCATCACCATCGATGATGGGAAGAGCGGCAGCAGAATATGGAAACAAATATGATATACCCGTACTAAGCATATACCACACTCACTTCAGTTCGTATATCAACTACTACTCTCAGAATCTTCCAATCATAACAGAACTAGCGAGCAGCTATATTGATCACAAATTGAGGGCATTTTATAATAGATGTAGTAAAGTTCTGGCTCCAACAGAAACCATCAAAAAGTACCTCATTGAACAAAAGATTAATGAAAAATGCATTGACATCTGGGCAAGAGGTATCGATGCTTCTTTATTTTCTGCTAAAAAGCGAGATGAATCTTTTATTCAACAGATAACAGGCAACAAGAAGAAGTCTGTCTTATTCGTCAGTAGATTAGTCTGGGAGAAGAACTTACGACTACTTGCAGATCTCCATGCCTACAATACAGCAAAAGGAGATAACTACAACTTCATCATAGTGGGTGACGGGCCAGCACGAGAAGTTCTTGAAAGTCATATGCCCGGAGCATTCTTTTTAGGCAAGAAAGATCATCACTTCTTATCGACGCTTTATGCTAGTGCTGACTACTTTGTCTTCCCATCAATCAGCGAGACTTATGGCAATGTCCTTCTAGAAGCTTTGGCTTCAGGTTTGCCATGTATAGCAGCCAATGGTGGCGCGAATACTGATATCATCAAACATGGCACCAATGGTTTCTTATGCGATATAAATAATTATATCGACTACTACGATAAGATCCAATTACTAGAAACTCAACCGACACTGACATCACTTATCAACGAAAACTCTATCCAGTTTGCTCATGATTGTAATTGGGATCGCTTAGTGGCTGATTATTTCGACCTTCTATCTAACATGGCTAATCACAGGAAAAAATACATCAGGATGCATCCAAAGATGCAAAGCGATATCAAAAGAACACCAGAACTCTTAGCAATCTGATGGATCAAAAAAAGATCCAGATCATAGGTAAGTACATCCTGCTTATCATTATAGTGGCATGCCTTATATACTACATCAAACATGTAGATCTAAGAAGTATCATGGCTGAAGTATTCGCTTCGCCTAACTTGTTTTTCAAGATCCTCTTGATTACAACCACTGCTTACTATCTTGCTACACTCGCCTGGTATTACACCTTCCGTAGAGAAGAAAGAGAGAAGTTGCCAAGTATCGCTAAGCTCTTCCTTATCAGAAATATCGGTGAATCTGTAAGTATACTTACTCCGATTAATGTGGTAGGCGGTGAATACTCTAAAGTGCTGTTACTTGAAAAATACGGCTTAGATAAACTTCGCAGTACACAGGCGACCATCTTAGCACGAGTACTTATCATACTTTCCTTTATACTTCTAGGATTTCTCGTTGTCTCTTACTTATTGAGCTCGCTATCAGTGATCTATATGGTGCTATTTGTCTTATTTGTATTCCTTCTGCTTCTAACTGTTAGGTCCATCTATCACAAATCAGTCCCTTCAACTAAGAGCAGCGAAAAACATGGATGGATAGACAAGATAAAGTTAAAGGTCTATGATTTTCTATATCGCTGTGTAAAGAGTATACAAGAGGATAGAAGAAGCTTTTTGATAGCTCTCTTTCTCTCTGCTCTTCATTGGTTGATAGGATCGCTTGAATTTTTAACCATCCTTCATTTCTTAGAAATACCCATCTCTTACTTTCAGGCAGTAGTGGTAGAATTTGGAGTGATGGTATTCAAAAGTGCTGGTGCCTTCGTGCCTGGGCAAATCGGTGTAGAAGAATACGGTAACAAGTTGATGCTCCAAAGCCTAGGCGTCACTTCTCTTAAGATTTGGGTCTCAGTCTCGGTTATCAGAAGAATCAGACAACTCGCATGGATCATCATCGGATCTATAGCTGCATTATTCACTCTTAAAATAAGATTGTGGAAATTCTCATTGTAACACATAAGTACGACACCTCAGTAGGAGGCATGGAGAAACACTGCTTGGCCTTAGTGGAGGGTCTGGATTCCTTAGCTTATGAGACTCATGTTATATCTCCAAAAAAGGGACAAAGCAAAAGATCATTTATGCTTTCTATATCACGAAATATAAAGCAGGTAGTTACAGAGCATCCTAGTATTCAGGTGATATATTTTAATGACTGTCTGGCTGCATTATTTGGTATTAAAACTGGACAGAAGTTGAAGATACCGATGGTTGCTACCGCTCATGGTTTAGATATCACCTTTTCTAATTATCTATATCAATCACTTCTTAGAAAGCGCCTACCACTACTCAATCAAATCATATGTGTTAGTAGACATACTGCTAAGAGGTGCAAACAACTTGGTATACAAAAGAGTAAGCTATCTGTAATTCCTAATGGAGTGGACACAAAACTTCACGACCAAGTTTTTTCAAGCGATTTGCAAGAGAAGCTCCTCTCGAAAATCGCGCAACTCCCACAGTCGAAAAAAATCATTTTTGGTGTAGGAAGACTTGTTCGTCGGAAGGGTTTTAGTTGGTTTATAAAGAATGTATTGCCAGAGATTCGTGAAGGTGCAATATTAGTCTTAGCTGGGCCTATGGATAAATTCTCTGGAATCCAACCATTCTTACTGAATCTGCTTCCCTCATTTATAAGAAAGCAACTTGAAGTTATCATCGGTTATGACAACGAAGTAGAAGTTATCCAGCATCTCATGAATGACTCAAAGTATCAACATAGCTTTGTTCACCTTGGAAGACTTACAGATGAGGAGCTCTCATGCATGTACCACCTCAGTGATATCTGCATCATGCCGAATATCAAGGTGCCTGGTGATATAGAGGGGTTTGGTCTCGTAGCTTTAGAAGCTGGTATACATGGCAAACTTGTCATAGCATCAAAACTTCAAGGAATCAAAGATGCTATCGATAATTCTAAAAATGGTTGGCTCATCCCTTCTGGCAATCCTTCAAAGTGGATCGCAACCATCAAGTCTGTTCTACCTAATGCGGAACTTAGAAAAGACTTAGGACTAAGAGCTCAAGCTTATAATACGGAAAATTTT
>CAZRXJ010000272.1:0-4251 GCA_964604025.1 uncultured Saprospiraceae bacterium
TCCTATGGCCAGAACTCTGACGATATCCCAATCTGCCCCAATATAGAATGCTATAAAGAGAACGACAAAACTATCAATGAACTGAGATACCAAGGTTGATCCAGTGGCACGCAGCCATACCTTCTTTTCACCGGTCAATTTTTTAATCTTGTGAAAGGTAAATACGTCAACTATTTGCCCGACTAAGAATGCAACAAGGCTTCCCACGATGATCCATAGACCTTGACCAAATATTTTCCGAAAGGCGAGATCCATATCAGCAATATGACTACTTGGATCATCACTTAGTAAGCCACTTTCGCTTTGCCACCATTCATTGGGTGCTAATGAGATAGTGAAGTAAATCATGATAAAAGCATAAAGAATCAGCAACACAGTGAAGTAAGACATCATCTTTACACCGCGTTTACCAAAGTATTCATTGATCACATCTGTCATTACAAATACTACTGGCCATAGAAGAACACCAGCGGAAAGATTAAATCCAAGATCTTTTACACCAAAGATTGTCCAATTCATGGAGTCAAATCCCAAGCTTTCTTCGAAAGAGAATATCTTTACGCCCATGAATTCAGCCACTAAAGCATTAGTGATGAATATACCTCCTAAAACAAAAAATAGGCGATTGACTTTATTATTGAGTATATCTTTAATCATAACAAATCGTAATGGCTAACATACAAAAAGTATAAAGCTCAAAAGACTAGTTCTCACCTAATACTTAACAAACCCATATATGGCTAAAATCTCTATAAATCTTAAGGATGGCACAGTTGGCAAAGCCGAAGAGGATGATGTGATTATCGGGATTGATCTGGGTACTACTAATAGCCTCGTAGCTTACATAAAAAATAACCAACCGATAACGATAAAGAAAGAAGGAGGGGCATCAAGTCTCGTGCCTTCGATCATCCACTTTACCTCGGATGATGATGTTGTTATTGGAACAGCTGCAGGACTTCAACTGATCAATCAGCCGGAGCGTACTATTTATTCGGTTAAGAGGTTGCTTGGTAAGTCATATGAAGACTTATCTGAAGAAGGACAACGACTCGGATATAAGATAATCGACAATGAAGATGGCGGTCTTGTCAAGATACAAGTAGGTGACAAGTTTTACTCTCCAATTGAACTTTCTGCGGAGATATTGAAAGAATTGAAGAATGTGGCATCAACACATCTTAAACGACATATATCTAAAGCAGTTATAACCGTACCTGCATATTTTAATGATGCTCAGCGTCAAGCCACTCGAGATGCAGGCAAGCTTGCGGGTTTGGATGTGTTACGCATCGTCAATGAACCAACAGCAGCAAGTCTTGCATATGACATAGGCACATCTCGTACTGATAGTGAAGTGATAGTTGTGTATGACCTTGGAGGAGGCACTTTTGACATTTCAATTTTGATGATTGAAGAAGGGGTATTTGAAGTATTGGCAACTAATGGAGATACATTCTTAGGCGGCGATGATTTTGACGCTTCTATCATCTCATTTTGGAAAGATGAGCATGGTATCAATGCTGAAGATCTCAGTGATAAAACCTTTGTTCAGTCATTGCGTCTTACCGCAGAGGAAGCTAAAAAAGCATTAAGCAAAGAAGGATCTTTTTCTAAAACGATCAGAGATTACAATTTGTCAATCACTCGATTACAATTTGAAAAGTTGATTACGCCGTTGTTGGAAAAGACCTTAGACTTTAGTGCAGCTTGTCTTAAAGACTCTGGAAAGTCCAAAGAGGATATAGATCAGGTGATCATGGTGGGTGGATCTACTAAAACACCACTAGTGAAGAAAATGGTCTCTGACTTTTTTCAAAAAGTAGTCAATGATTCTGTTGATCCTGATCAAGCGGTCGCACTTGGTGCAGCTGTTCAAGCCGATATCCTAGCAGGTAATAGAAAAGATATGTTACTACTGGATGTAACACCATTATCTTTAGGCATCGAAACGATAGGCGGCCTGATGGATACAATCATTCCACGTAATAACAAAGTTCCAACCAGAGCAGGTAGACAATACACAACCTCTGTAGATGGGCAGGCCAATCTGAAAGTCGCGGTATACCAAGGTGAGCGTGACCTTGTTACAGACAATAGGAAGTTAGGAGAGTTTATACTATCGGGCATTCCTCCGATGGCCGCCGGCATGCCTAAGATTGACATCAAGTTTATATTAGATGCAGATGGGATCTTAAGAGTAAAGGCGAGTGAACTTCGATCTAATATTGAGACAGAAGTAGAAATCAAATCTCAGTATGGTATCTCAGAAGAAGAAATGGCTCTGATGCTTATGTCATCTATTCAGAATGCAAAATCAGATATGGAGAAGCGATCACTGATTGAAGCACAAACTGAGGCGCAGAATGTTATATTACACGGACGTAAATTTATAACTCAAAACATCGATCACATTACTTCTGAAGAAAAAGAACAATTAGAAGAGTACATATCGCAATTAGAATCAGAAAACGCCAATGGTACAAAAGATACAATTAATGTAGCCATGGAAACACTCAACAATTATAGTAGACCTATCGCAGAAAGAGTGATGGATATTAATATAGCGGAAGCCTTAAAAGGAAAGGGTATGTAATGA
Source organism: uncultured Saprospiraceae bacterium (assembly GCA_964604025.1). Taxonomy (GTDB): domain Bacteria; phylum Bacteroidota; class Bacteroidia; order Chitinophagales; family Saprospiraceae; genus JAJRXG01. Next base: position 2,600 of record CAZRXJ010000272.1, read on the forward strand.
TTAGATGATGCGCTGATGTACTAATTAGTCGATGAGTAAATGATGATGCGTTGATGAGGTGATTGGATGATAGATGATGAAGGGATTATAATTGAAAGATGTGATGATGAGCAAAGACAGATTTTCAAACCTGCCTTCGGCAGGCAGGCTTGAACTTGAACTTGAAATGAGCTGATGAAATCATTATTGATACGACCATATGCAAAGTATATAAAGCGACAAGTAAGGCGCGAACGCAGAAGTGTACATGAAGATCAAAAGCGAATCTTCAAAACTCTAATTGAAAAGGGAAGAAAGACGCAATTTGGGAAAGATCATGATTTTGAAAATATAAAAACTGAAGAAGATTTTAAAAATCAAGTACCCGTTAAAGATTATGAGGGACTAAAGTCATACTTCGATCTGATGGTAGCAGGAGGACATGATATATTGTGGCCTGATCAACCCAAGTATTATGCAAAGACAAGCGGCACAACTTCTGGCATAAAGTACATCCCGATTACAGCGGCCAGTATGCCTAATCATATCGGAACAGCGCGTAAGGCACTGATGTCTTATGCTAGTCAAGGTAAAAATTCTAAAATATTTGATGGACGGGTAATGTTTTTATCTGGTTCTCCTACGCTTTCTGATACAGCGGGCGTAGCTACAGGGAGGTTGTCAGGTATCGTTAATCATGAGATACCTTCATGGATCAAGGGTAACCAACTACCCAGTTATAAGACCAACTGTATAGATGACTGGGAGTCCAAGTTGGATAAGATCGTAGAAGAAACTACGAACCATGATTTGAGACTGATCAGTGGTATTCCTCCATGGGTGCAGATGTATTTTGAAAGAATACTTCAAGTAACTGGCAAGTCTTCTATAATTGAAGTCTTTCCTAACCTCTCCGTCTTTATGTATGGCGGTGTTAATTTTGAACCATATAGAGAGACTATTGAGACGTTAATAGGACGCAGGATCGACAGTGTAGAATTATATCCTGCTTCTGAGGGATTTCTTGCTTATCAAGATACTTTAGAACATAATGGACTATTGCTTAATACTAATTCTGGTATATACTTTGAATTTATACCTCTTGAAGATTTTGCAAAAGACAACGCTCCAAGATTAGGTCTAAAGGAAGTGCAATTAGAAAAGGACTATGTGATCATCTTAAGTAATAATGCAGGTCTATGGTCTTACAATCTTGGAGATACAATTAGATTTGTGAACCTGAATCCATATCGCATCGTTGTGTCGGGTAGGGTGAAGCACTTCATATCGGCCTTTGGGGAGCATGTAATAGGCAAGGAGGTTGAAGAGGCTATGATCGATGCCTGTGCAACTTATAATGCTGCAGTCAGAGAATACACAGTTGCTCCTCAAGTCAACCCAAAAGATAGTGACCAGCCATATCATGAATGGTTTGTCGAATGGGATGTCACCCCTCGGAATCTCGATACTTTTGCTCAAGAATTAGACAATAATCTACGAAAACAGAATACATATTATGACGACTTAATATCGGGAAGTATACTTCAGCGATTGATTATACGATCAGTTCCTACTGATACATTTAGAAACTATATGAAAAATCAAGGTAAGCTGGGTGGCCAAAATAAAGTACCAAGACTAAGTAACGATAGAAAGTTAGTTGATAAATTGAT
>CAZRXJ010000273.1:0-4235 GCA_964604025.1 uncultured Saprospiraceae bacterium
CCTTATTCTTTTCTATAAATGAAGTAACTTCTTCTTTAGTGTCATCTTGAGATGCGTCGTCGATAATTAATATTTTATAATCAAGACTACTTAACCATTTATGTGATATTCGACTTAAGGTATTAGCGATGTGCTTTTCGGCATTATAAACAACTACGAAAATTAAAATCTTCATGTCGACATGGAAACTCAGTTTTCAAAAATATCTAAAGACGATATTTCTTTCCAGATGTTCTCTCTACCTATGGGTGCTACAGAAAACACTTTGTCCATTGAAGGAATAGTCATCTTATATGCATGAAGATCTATGCTCCTATCTTTGTTTGCCCGTCTTGCTCCATACTTAACATCACCGCGTATGGGTACTTTTATGTGAGCTAGTTGTGCCCTTATCTGATGAAACCTTCCAGTATGTGTCTCAATACTAATAACATTATAATTATCCAGTTCGTGAATTGTTTTATAACTTAGATGACACTCCTTATAGCTAGGTTTTTTTTCTTCAGACACGTAAGCCTTCTTTCTTCTTCCATCTCTAAAAAGAAAATGTTTCAACTCTCCTTCTCTTGGCTCAATTGTCTTTGTAATAGCAAGATATTCTTTAGACAATTCTTGTTGGTGATTATAAAGTTGATTGCCTATTTTGTTTTTAGAGAATAATACAATACCGCTAACTGGTCTATCGATTCTATTAATTATGTGTAGTCTGCGATTCTTAATTTTTTCTATCCAAGACATAAGGCTTAGATCACCAGTTTGGTCATCTTGAGTATTGATACCAGAAGGTTTATTGACAACTATAATATCCTTATCCTCATATATTAGAAGATCCGAAGTGCTATACTCTTCAGTCCACATCTTCATAGTCGATGTCATGTGTCTCTGGCTCAGCTTCCTTGATACGTTGCATCGGAAAGAACAGTCTATAGAGGATAAATATCAGTATGCCTATGGAAACTACTTTGAACATGTCTTACGCTTTCTCTAAAAAGTAGACGATTGAACTGGCTTTACCATGATTCATCCATCCTTGCACTAAAGATGCGGCACCAATGAATGGTATCAAAATGCGAGTCCATTTATTTTTACGATAAGTCTCACTTATGAGACTATTGTAAAAAGGATCAAGTGGTAGGATCTTAGTTTTTATCAATTTGAATCCAATGTCCTCAGCAAATAACTTGAAACTATGCTTGTCCCAATGCCAAAGGTGTCTAGGTACATCATAGGCCGCCCAATATTCTTTATAGATCTTAGCATCCAAGCTCTTGTTGTTGGGTAATGCTATGACTAAAACTCCTTTATCATCAAGGAGCTCTCTAAGTCTCTTTAAGATTCTCACAGGTTCATAGACATGCTCTAAAACATGCCAAAAACTGATATAACCAAAGTCCCTCGGAAAATCGTCATGATATATCTGCTCTGGGCTTCTGATATCTAACCCAAAGTTCTTAATACCAAATCCCCTAGCTTGATCACTTATCTCAACACCCGTGACCTCATAATCTCGTGACTTCATATAGTTGAGAAAATACCCAGTACCTGTCCCAAAGTCCAAAATCTTAGACTTTCGATCAAGACGATGAAGCATGTGATATTTATAGGGAAGCATCCATGATCGAGCCTTGTGGTATATCCCATTGATGAATCCTTCTGAGGAATCAGAGTGCTCTATATATTCTTCCGTTTCATAATAAGCCATGGCTTCTTCTGGAGCAGGAGGGTTCTTGATATACCGAAACCCACAATCATCACACTGAGAAAGGATAAAAAGCTTGCGACTGACTAAATGGTCATGTATACGCATAAACTCTTTCTTCTTCTTGGATTGACAGACTATGCATGTCTCTAACATAATGAAGGCTACTTTGAGATCGTATATTATAGAAGTGATTTAAGAATTGAGCTGAGAGGCGAAAGCCTGCCTACTTGTTGACGGGTAACTGATTGATAGTCAAGGCGAAGCTCTTTTTTATTTCCACAGCTTTGGCTACGAAAATAAAAAAAGCTGAGGTATCTGACTGTCAATGAGTTGTTCATTGTCATCTTGTTTAATTTTTAAATCACTTCATAGATGATAATACTTCTAAACGGATAAATGATAACTAAATCCTAATGCCATACGCATTAATCCTTTAAAGTATATGTTTTTAATACTTTTGCAAAGATATCATATTACTGATTTCTTTAATGGGAAAACACCTTATAGTCAGCTTATCACTAAGATTACATAGCTGGATACTTTTATATATAATATCTGATTTATGACTTCGACCAATAGAAAATATAATATTGCCGCATCGCTTATTTTCTTGATTGCATTTGTAGTTTACTTTATGTCTGCAGAACGCACTGGTAGTCTTTGGGACTGTGGTGAGTTTATCCTTGGTGCTTACAAATTACAAGTGGTACACCCGCCTGGAGCACCACTATTCTTAATTATAGGACGATTATTCGCTTGGTTTGGCGATATCTTTTCTTCCAATCCTTCAGATATTGCCTTTGCAGTTAATCTGATGTCAGGGTTATTTACAGCAGTGACAGCAGCTCTAGTAGGGCACGCTACAATGCTATTGTCAAGATTGATGTTCGCCCAAGATGATACGTATGCTGATAATATCGCCGCAGTCGGAGGTGTTGTAGCAGGATTAGCAACAGCATTTTGTTCTTCAATCTGGTTCTCAGCAGTTGAAGGCGAAGTATATGCCATGAGTACTTTCTTTACTGCGTTAACAGCTTGGTCAGTAATTAAATGGTACAGTCTACCTAATGAATCCAAACATGACAAGTGGCTTGTGTTTGCCGCATATAGTGCTGGACTTTCTATTGGAGTGCACCTTCTGAGCTTATTGACATTCCCTGCGTTGGCATTATTAGTTTATTTCAAAAAGTCAAAAACTAAGAATTTTTTGGGAATGGCAATCAGCACTGTTCTTGGAGCCATATCGATACCGTTCATACAAAAAGGTGTGATCATAGGCATCCCTTCTCTATGGAAATCACTGGACATCTTTATGGTCAATTCTATAGGCGCTCCTATTAACTCAGGTATCGTACCTACTGTCCTTATAGTAGGTGGGTTATTTTATGCGGCATTTAGATATGCTGCTAAGCACGGCCGCTACTGGTTGCAACTTGCGACTATGGCGACATTGATGATAACGATAGGTTACTCTATGATAGGATTAGTTGTCATTAGAGCTAATGCAGATACACCGGTCAATATGAATGTACCTAGTGATCCTACGAGATTGCTCCCTTACATCAATAGAGAACAGTATGGCGAGCGAGCTTTAGTCTTTGGTCCCAGTTATGAAGCTTCTCCTACCAGTTATGATAGAGAACAACGCAAAGGTCAAGTAGACTTCCCACCTTATCATGACGGATCATCGAAATCCAAATATGTAACCGTTGATGAAAAGATATCCCCAAAGTATAAATCTTCAGATAAGATGTTGTTTCCAAGGATAAGTCATGCTGAGATGGGCAGACCTAATCTGTATAAACAATGGCATCAGATGATCCTTTCGGGAAATGCCAAACCTTCATTTGCTTTTAATCTTGCCTTCTTCATGAAGTATCAGATCAATTGGATGTATACCAGGTATTTCATGTGGAACTTTGTAGGTAAGCAAAATGGAGATCAAGGATATTATTCTTGGGATAAGTCCGATGGCAACTGGAGATCAGGAATCTCATTTATAGATGAGATGAAGTTGTTTAATCTGGATCAGGAGCCAGACACCATGAAAAACAACATGGCCAATAACAACTACTACTTCTTACCGCTCATCTTTGGATTCATAGGATTGTTCTTTCATGCATTCAAGAGACCACAAGAGTTTGCTGGTTTATTTGCCTTGTTTATAATAACGGGTATAGGTATAATCGTCTATACCAATCAGCCGCCCAATGAACCACGTGAGAGAGATTATGTACTAGTCGGAAGTTTCTTTACATTTTGTATGTGGATAGGTATGTCCGTACCTGCTCTATATAAAATGGCCGCCAATAGGTTTTCTTTCAAAGGAGTAGGATCTCTTGCACTCTTTGGCACACTCGCCATGACCGCACCACTCATTATGGGATTTGAAAACTTCGATGACCATAGTCGAAATGATCAATATGCATCAAGAGATTATGCCAAGAATTTTCTAAATTCTCTAGATCCAAATGCCGTGATATTTACCTATGGTGACAATATATTTGTGAAATTGCAATCTTCAAAATCAATG
>CAZRXJ010000274.1:0-4234 GCA_964604025.1 uncultured Saprospiraceae bacterium
CGATATCCGATTCAACTGATATCGTTAGGACTGATTGAATGGGGTTAGGACTTAGTTTTATGTCTATACCTTGCGCAAATAAAGGAGGAAGACTCGTTCTTATATTATCATTACCATCAGTATATAGATGGTACTCTCCAGGATCTAGATTGAAGGCATATGAAAGTGAACTCACCTCGATACTATCATCTGAGAAAGTATCGTACCACTGTCCGTTATGTTGAAAATCAACAGTAATTGACTGGTTCGTTACATCGAAGTTGCCAATCACAACAGCATTAGGTGCTCGCGAAAAACCAGGTTCATTTAAGTGAATAGTTTTTACAGGACCTGCAACATCTAATCTGAAATCATTAGTCTCGAACAAGTCCTCATTGACCTTTAGGTCTATCATCTTGCTATAGATATCTGATAGGGCTTTTCTGTCTTCTTGTTCTTGATAATCCCATCTGATTGGCTTTCTATCTAATCGACAACCTTCTACTCTACCATCAACGCAACGATTAATCGAGAAGTCATAACCTAATTCACCAAACTGCCACAACATTTTAGGACCAGGTATGCTAAAGAAAAAAACGGTAGCCATCTCATTTCTCTTTAATGCCGTACTCAGATCTTTGACATTGTAGTTACTACTACTATTTCCAAATTGCAGATTTTTAAACATCAACCTCTCTTCATCATGACTTTCCATGTAGCCGATAACTTTGGGTTCTGTCCAACCACGTTGTTGATACGATTGCCAAGAGAAGTCAGACTTATTATTATCGTGATATCCCATTGTCGCTTCATTAAAATTGAAGTTACCATTGCCCCATAATAGCATACCACTTTGTGCTAACACTATCTCTTCTTCATTACTAGCAAAATGTTCAAGTATAACCAGTTGATCCGAATCTATATCCCAGATAAAATCAGCATAGTCGTTAAGTATATTTATACGAGAAGCATCAAATTGTGACATTTGATTATTGTCAGCTGAAAATCTCTGTGTGAATCCTTTAGAAAGATCAAATCGAAAACCATCGACATGAAACTCGTTGATCCAATGCCCAAGGCATCTCTTGACATATGCCTGTGTTGCTTCACTTTCATGGTTAAAATCAAAGCCTACATTGAATGGATGCTTTGGCATCGGATTAAAATATGGACTGGTGCTACTGGGGCGATTATTAGATGCGTCCCAATACAATTGAACAAGTGGTGACTGGCCAAACGCATGATTAAAGACGACATCAACAATCACCGACAATCCTAATGAGTGAGCAGTATTGACGACTTCTTTAAAGTCGTTAGGAGCACCATAATACTTATCCAATGCCATGTGATAAGAGGGATTGTATCCCCAGCTATCATTAGCTTCGAACTCTTGGATTGGCATCAGTTCTATTGCATTAACACCAAGTCTTTGCAGATAACTCAATGTGTCGGCCAGATCTTCATAACTATGAGATGCTAAGAAATCTCTCATCAAAAGTTCATAGATAACTAGATCTTCTTTCTTTGCAGGTATGAAGTCTTCATCGGTCCAGCCAAATGAAGGCTCCGCTAATCTAAAATAACTAACTCTTCCTTCTGTAAATTGATCAGGATATGCAGGTAAGTTTTTATAATTGACAATTTCATCGTCATGTTGCGGATCTAAGACCAATTCACTTAGTGGGTCTGCTATGATTAGTTGTCCATCAACCAAATATTGATAAGTATAATCTAATTCCGAATTAAGATTTTCTAATTGTATCCACCACGTAGATCCGTCTTCTGAAAGATTCATCAGAAACCGTTCTTGTACTTCAAAATCATTGATATTGCTCAATAAAAAAACGTGATCTTTCCCTGGAGCATAGATAGAAAATCGAACACTCGATTCAGAAAGTCGCTCCAAGCCTAATTGCAAATCTTCTGATGGATCAATAATTACTGCCATCGGATCAAAGACAAAAGAGAAACTGCCTTCTTTAGTCTCACCTCCAGCTATAGCTTCAAATCTAATAACATGATCACCACTGACAGAGGGACTATAATCCAGCGACAATATTGTTCCGCGTCCTTCCTGGATAATCACATCATTATCAAAGATTGTAATGTCAGCTTCTAGGGAAGCAACGACTTGTATGTTAAGCGATTCTCCTTTATCAACAACAATTTGTTTTGTTGTGGGTGATTGAAAGAATGCATTAAAAGATCCCACTTCTGGTAAGTCTACAAATATATCACCATTCGTTGCTGTCTTTCCTTCTTTGCTGCCATCCACGTTTCTAAAAACAAATGAAAGTTGCACAACTCCTGGATCACCTACGAGTTTATAAAAGTCTCTAATGTTATATGTCAGCTGATGCAAATCGTCACCTATATTGGTCATCCGGACTCTTGGATCATCTGTTCCCCATACTCCTTGTACATTCTGCCAGTTACCTGCTCCACCTATGCTAGTGATAACACCTGTATGAGCATAGACTTGGGCTTCTCCTTTAAGTCCTCCACTGCCTTGAGCAGCATCATAAGTTATCGTTATTGTACTGTCTATGGTAAAAAATACAGGATCGACTTTTACTAGTTGTGCACTTAAGAAATAGAAATTAAGTAGTACTAATCCAGAAGTCAAAAGTAAATGACGCATACTTATTATTGATGAACAACAATAGTCAAATTGTGTGACAAGGCTTGAAGCTATTTCTAAAATTTAACTGTGGATTCTAAACACTACACTTTTAATCCTCTTACTTATTCTTTTATCCTCCAACTGTTCTTCGATAACCAATGACTGCGCTCTTTGGCCCTCCAAAACCAATGATAGTTCTTGTATCGGACCAAATGGAACTTGGTATCGGTTGCATCTTTCTTCAAATGTCTGTGAAGACAATTTTACTATAGCTTCAGATAATTGAGTCATCATCACTTCTCTATGTTCCTGTCGTTTTACATTCGAATTGAAGCGGTGATCTTCCTTCATCGCTGATAAACTGATCGCATCGCACAACCCTTTAAATTGCACATCTGTTCCAATGGCAAGCATATACTGCGTACCGTCAGATGTCTGCACGATATCTCCATAAGGAGCGATGCTTGGATGTTGGCTACCACGTCTCTTTGGAGCAATGCCAAGATTGAGATATGAAGACGATTGATTGGCAAATGAAGCTATCGAAGCATCATATAAAGACACTGTGACATGACATCCTTTATGCGTTTTTTGTCTTTTTAATAGTGCAACAAGAATACCTTGTTTTAATTGATGGCCTGCTAAAAGGTCGATCAGTGCAACAGGCAATTTTGTTGGCAAACCATCTGCCTGTCCATTGATAGACATCCACCCAGTCTCTGCCTGCATCAATGCATCAAATCCTGGTCGCGGATCATCTAATCCAAAAGCAGTAACACTTGCATAGATGATGAGTGGGTTAAGCTTTGACAAAAAATTATAGTCCATCTTAAGTGCTTCAGCTGATCCCTTTTTAAAATTAGAAACAACTATATCTGCACTTTTTACAAGCTCATGAACTTTGGATTGACCTTTCTGCTGTTTCAGATCCAACATCAAGCTTTTTTTACCCCAGTTGGTACAATGGTAGTAAGCAGAATATCTGTCCTTGATATCCTCAACGGGTAACTTCCATCTCCTTGTAACATCACCGCCCTTAGGGCCATGTTCTATCTTAATCACCTTAGCACCTAATTCGGCAAAGAACATACCTACAGATGGACCTGCAAGTGCAGAAGCTAGTTCAATTACAACCAGGTCTTTAAACACATCATTCATAAGCTCGAAGATAAAAGACCTATATTTCTCTTATGTTCTACGTAAATCTACAAAGCTGCCAAAGCCCTTTCCACATAGACTTTAGCAAGATGTGATCGATACTCTTCTGAAGCGAAGTGATCACTCATCACATCTACTCCATCTACTGCATGAGATGCTGCACTAGTTGTGCCATCGTAAGCAGACTCCACTGCACTGGCACGATAAGGCGTGTCAGATACACCTGTGACGCCTACTCTAACGCCGTTCTCATCTTTTACTACCGCACATCCTACAACTGCAAATCTCGATGCCGATTGAAAGAACTTTTTATAAACTCCATTGGCGCATTTTGGAAAGCGTATCGAAGTTATAATTTCATCATCTGCAAGGGCCGTTGTAAATATGCCTTGAAAAAAATCTGTAGCTGCAATCTGTCGTGCTCCATTAGGACCTTGAGCAACTATAGTCGCTCCTGTAGCTAAAACCGCAGCT
>CAZRXJ010000275.1:0-4224 GCA_964604025.1 uncultured Saprospiraceae bacterium
ATATTTAATCCATTGGGTATGAATGACACTGGATATAATATACCTGATGAAGATATGGGTCGTGTTGCAGGTCTTCATATGATGGGAGAAGATGGAAAGTTAGCATTCACTCCGCCTTGGGCACCAGTACAAGGCATAACAATTTATGGTGGAACACATGGTTTGTTTTCTACTGCAGAAGATTACATGAAGTTTGGATTGATGTTAGTTAACAATGGCACATACAATGGTAATCGGATCATCGGAAGAAAGACACTAGAGTTAATGACAGAAAATCATATCGAAGGACTGCCATATGCACCAGGACAGGGATTTGGATTGGGATTTGGCGTAAGGACTGATGTATCAGATAGTAAGATATCTGGAAGCGAAGGGATATTTTATTGGGGCGGAGCTTTTAATACTTCTTTTATCATTGATCAAGAAGAAGAGTTAGTGTCTGTACTGATGACTCAAAGTTGGCCGAGTTCTAATCTACTTGGAAAGAAAATGAGACAGTTCGTCTATAGCGCTATTAATGATTGATCAAATTAGAAAAACAATTTTTTAATTATTGGTTGATATTATAAACTTGAAATGTCAAGTTTAGTATTCGCCTCAGGTAAATGAAAGATTAGGTAGAGCAATCATGAACTGATACTTCCAAAGATAATATATATCAGAAGTGTCGCGATGATTAGTATGGCGCTGACGATCCGTGTATGTCTCCAAGGAGATAACGATACAGCTCCTACATCCGTGATCTTATACATATTTCTACGAGGATAAAAGTGAGAGACGACATGCATCAGGATAACATTGAGCACAAACTCGATACCCCATACATGTACAAAGTGTAGATCTACTTTTATAATCATATCTACAATTATATAAAATAGAAGACCAAATGCCAGTCCCGCTTTTGCGCCTTTAGTAGAGACTTTAGGAAAAAAGAATGCCGCAAGAAGGACCGTTGCAATTGGTATAAAGAATATTCCATTGAGTTGTTGTAACAATTGATACAATCCTTCAGGAGCGCTGGCTACTAATGGCGCAACACCAATTGCAAAGATGGCAAGAACAAGGGAAACTGTTCTTCCAATCTTGACGATGCCAGATTCAGAGATTCCATTATTGATATAACGTTTATATATACCAAGACTAAAGATGGTTGCAGCACTATTGAGTGCACTATTAAATGTACTTAACACAGCACCCATGATTACTGCAACAAAGAAACCTGTCAGCCAAAAGGGTAGTACGAGTTTGACGAGCTCTGGATAGACCACATCCTGATTGTTATAGAACTTATCGCCAAAGTGATAATAACATATGATACCTGGGAGTATGATGATGAGTGGCATCAGCAATTTTAATGCTCCTGTCAATAGCAATCCTTTTTGTGCTTCTTTAAGACTGACAGCTCCTAAGACTCGTTGTACTATCGATTGATGCATCGTCCAGAAGTATACTTGATTGATGATCATACCTGTGAATAAAACACTAAAAGGAAGTATAGCTTCTCTTGAGCCTGGCCCTATAGAAGCTTCACTACTGATCACGTTAAACTTTTCTGGTGCATGATCAAATACTGTCGTTAGACCTTTTATAATATGTCCATCTCCAATAGCATAGAGCGCCATGATAGGTACTGCAATTCCTGCGATGAGTAATCCAAATCCATTGATCGTATCAGTATACGCCACCATCTTTAATCCACCATAGATGGCGTAGATGGCTCCTAAGATACCGACGAATAATACGGTGATCCAAAGACCCTGGTTTTTGTTGACGTTCAAGAGATCAGAGATTTCAAATATGCTTTCAATATTAAGTGCGCCTGTATATAAGACAATAGGTAGCAGTGTTGCTACAAATGAAATAATCAATAACAAGGCAACTATGGTCCGTGTCAAACCATCAAATCTTTTTTCTAAAAACTCTGGGATAGTCGTAAGTCCCATTTTCAAATATCGCGGCACAAAGTATAATGCAGCCAACACCAGAGCGATAGCAGAAGTAGCTTCCCATGTGATGATGATAGCGCCATTGCGATACGACGACCCATTCATGCCAATCAGATGTTCGGTAGAGATGTTAGTTAGTAGCATAGATCCTGCTATAACCACGCCTGTCAGACTTCGTCCTCCTAGGAAGAATCCATCTTGCGTATTGAGTTTATCTTTTCTTAATTGCCAAGCTGCATAGGCTGCTACAAAGCCAGTGAAGGCTAGAAACGAAAGTAATTGTACTAACATAGAAGATCTCTTAGGAGAAAGGTATTAATTTATACTGAGTGGGTGGCCTCTCTTGACTCATTATTGAAAGAGAGGGAGCAGGTGCTATTCTTTTTTGACTACTTGATCTTCCTTTTTTCTATTGTGGTGATCAGGTTCTTTAGTAGCATCAGGGCAGTCACTTATACTAACTGTAAGCGTAGAACCATTGGGTACTTCGATCTCACTATTTAAGTCCACTTGTGTCTGCGATACAAAGCGCACATCAATTATTGGAAACAGAACAATATCTGTAAGATGTATATCTATTGCCTGGTAGAAATCTTTCACTATGGGACCTGAAAGTGTCAGGAGATCTGGACAATCAGAAATGTCATGATGGGATGGAGTAGGCGTAAGTTCAACGATTGGTTTTTGACCAATAAGCGCAAAAGTAAAAGTTGTAAGGATTGCAAGGATCAGAAGATTCTTTACCATGTTATTATGATCGGTTACCCTAAATGCAGTTATACTGAATACTTCAATAATACGATTCAATTGTGATTCGTACTGCGACAAATGACAGAGAACATTCTAAATGTAAACTACTTGACCAGTCTTTATTGATTGTATCGCCATTTCTGCTATTAAAGTGGCCTGTAGCGTATCTTCGATGTCAACTTTAACCTTATCATTGTTGATCACTGCATTGATGAAAGATTCCATTTCTATTTTATAAGATGCTGCATATCGTTCAAGAAAAAAGTTAAGGGGTCTGGATGCTGTCACACCTCTGTGTGCCCACAACTTGGTTCTGCTTTCTTGTATATTATCAACTGATATCATTCCTAATGAACCAAATACTTCTATGCGCTGATCGTAACCATAAACTGCCGCTCTACTATTGACAATGGTGCAAGTAGCACCGTTGGTTAATGTGATGAGAGACGCCGCTGTATCAATGTCGTTATAGTTTTTTAACCTTTGATCTATAAGCACCGATCCTGTAGTGTAGATACTTGAAACTTCAGCACCTGTAAGAAATCTGCACATATCAAAATCATGAATTGTCATATCCATCATCATACCTCCAGAAGAAGCGATATAGTCCATGCTGGGCAGTCCAGGGTCTCTACTTGTTATTGTAATCTGATGAATCATTCCAATCTCGCCAGATTTGATTCTATATTTTATAAAGGCAAAATCCGGGTCAAATCGTCTGTTAAATCCAACTTGACAGATGATGCCGGATTTAGAAATAATCTGCTTTAACAACTTTATTTTTTCAATGTTAAGGTCTACAGGTTTTTCACAGAAGACGTGGATTTTCTTTTCACTACAGTATTTAATAATTTCAAAATGAGTAGGTGTAGGACTACATATAAAGACGGCATCTGGCAGTGCTCGATCTATCATTTTATTCCAATCAGCAAACTGCTCAATGTTGTTGCCTAGTTCATGCTGTTTAGGGTCGCAAGTGACAATGCTATCTATGGAGGAATGATGAAGAAGGTTGTTGAAGTGTATGTTGCCGATACGCCCCATTCCTATGACTCCTACTTTCATTGATCAATTGCTTTAGTGAATTTAGAAATCATAGAGTTCATATTTTGGAAACGGTAAACTCAAAAACGACGGCTTCAGATACCTTAATGTAATCTTTGAGCGTCATGGTTATAGAATATGTAAGTGACCCGGCATTGAAAGATATCATCTCATTATCCAAAAGAGATGGGTCGACATAAAGATTAAATGGGAGAATCGGCCGCCCAAATGGAGGTACAGAACCAGGCACTAATCCTGTAAGATCAAAAAGCTCTATCTCAGTTGCAAATCGAGTTTTCTTTGCTCTTAGACCAAGACTTTTGAAGTATGTTTTCACTTTCTTAGTATCGATCTTCTCAGTGGCAGCCATGACGAATAGCGAGAACTGATCTTGAACCTTATACACAATGGCTTTTGCTCCTGATGAAAGCGATTCACCTCTAACATGAGCAGATTGCTCAGAGGTAAAAGTTGGGCTATGTTG
>CAZRXJ010000276.1:0-4197 GCA_964604025.1 uncultured Saprospiraceae bacterium
ATCATATCCGTCTAGTATATGATGGACTTCTCTTTTTAATTGTCCTGTGCCAACACCGTGAATGATAGTGATGGATGGCAGCCGTTTGTCAATAGCATGTTCTACAAAAGATGTGCAGGATTTGAGTTGTTTGTTGAGTATGACTTGTGGAAGTTGGTTTTCTAATTCTGGAGCGAGGACATCTATGTGAAGATCTATTGTATCAGAGAAATTTTGAATTTTAAATTCATCAGAAGGATTTTGATTTTCAATTGACATCTTCTTTTTGATTACTACTGGAGCTATTCTAATATTTGCGAAAGCGGTAATTATAATTTTGTCATCTATTTTAACCCTTGCTTTGCCTGAAGGATTAACACCTTCATATATGCCAATCCGGCCGCTTTTTAAAATTTGAATATGATCGCCTATCCACAAAGAATTCTGATCTATCATTTCTTTTTCAATTGAAGTAATAGTGTAGAAAGAACGATTAATGCCGCACCGATTGTCATATTGATAGTTAAGATTTCGCCCAGTATCAGGTAACCCAGTATCATCGCACTGATGACCTCTATATAAGCGATCATCGAAGCAGTTGAAGCTTTGATATGTCTCAATCCATAGAAAAAGGAACCGAACATTATGATACCGATGATGACCCCTTGACCTGTCCCAAGCGCCCAGTCAAGCAAACGAGGAGCTGGATCGTTGGTGATGAAAAAAGGCAAAAAAATAAAGGCACCGCTAAAATTTTGAAAAAATATAGTCTCAGCAGGATCAAAAGCTGTACTGCCAGATTTGAAGATTACCACTGTACAGGCATATAAAAATGCACAGATAACACCAGATGTAAGACCCTTAAAATCATCATTGTTAAATGAAAATTCATGCCCCGCGTATACAACTAATATACCTGTAAACGATAATAACAGTAATCCTATTTGCTTTTTAGAAATATGCTCTTTTAGAAATATACTACTCAGAATGACTGCAAATATTGGCCAAGTATAAAGTACAATGACTGCATTGGCGATGCTGGTATACATATAAGCCATAAAAAAGAAAAGCATCCGCGCCGAATTAATAAAAGAAGCAGCGACCATCATTTTATATCCTTTACGGATGAGACTTTTTCCTCTATATAGTAGATAGAGTCCTATTAGAATAGTTGGAGCAGTCATCCGTAACCATGCCATACTCGATGGCGGCACTTCCATAAATTTTACAAAAAGACCTCCAGTCCCAGATAGCAAAGCGGCAAAGACTACTAAGTAAAAAGCATATCGCTTCATAGGGGCGAATGTACAAAGCGTCTTAATGGGAGATATTATATAAGTGAGTTATGTGGGATAAAAGCCAAGACTTGATATTGTTACCAATTATTGGTAAATTTAGCTCAAAGTAAGAATATGGGAAAAAATACATCAATAGCTCTCGGCGAACATTTTGAAGATTTTGTCAAGTTTAGAATCAACGAAGGAAGATATAAGAACGCCAGTGAGGTTATAAGGGCAGGTTTGAGACTGTTAGAGGAAGAAGAACAAAAATACTACGCTCTAAAATCTGCAATTCAAGAAGGTATAGATAGCGGGATAGTCGAAAATTTTGATTCTAAGAAACATTTAGAGAAAATGAAACTTGAAAGGTCTCAGAATGAATAGATTTCTATTAACCGAAAAAGCAATTAATGACTTAACAGAAATATGGAATTATACTTTCGATAACTGGTCTGAAATCCAAGCCGACAAATACTATGATGAATTATTGAGATTCTGTCAA
Source organism: uncultured Saprospiraceae bacterium (assembly GCA_964604025.1). Taxonomy (GTDB): domain Bacteria; phylum Bacteroidota; class Bacteroidia; order Chitinophagales; family Saprospiraceae; genus JAJRXG01. The sequence continues at coordinate 1,762 of CAZRXJ010000276.1, forward strand.
ACATTAGCAGAAGAACCTCACATGGGAAAAAGCTATAAACAGATGATGCCCAAATTAATGGGTGCTCGAGTAAATAGACACATCATCTTCTATCGAATAATTTCAGTAAACGCAATAGAGATTGAAAGGGTGCTTCACGAGCAAATGGATTTAAAAACACGACTAGAAAAATGATACCCCACATAACAAGCGACCATCACGATCATGCTTCCTTCGTCAGCACGACGGATGTCGCCAAACCGTTACCTGCGTGCTAATGAAGCAATTCCTTAATACTATCCCAACTCATCTCAGAGAGTATCCTTTGGTTACGATTGACTAATTGTTCAACATCTATAGTATGAGCAGCTTCTGTTAGGCTCTTCTCTTTCAGCACGTGAATCATCGGATATGGACTGCGATTAGTAGCATTAGCTGTATCCTCTTGAGTGCTGCCATCATATCTAAATTCAGGATGAAAAGCTACCAAGACAAATGTACTTGGATGAGTCTTATCCATAATATCTTGAGCTACTTGCGTAAAATGAAAAAAGTCTTCAAAACCAAGATCGGTAGAGGGAATTATCAGAAATGCCGTCTCATTATTATTAGATGGTTCGAGAAGTGTTAGAGAAAGATCCGATAGATCGTTCACTAGCGCAATATTGTCATCTTCTTCATTGACTAAAAAACGAACTTTGTCCTCTTTGATAGGTGCTGCCGCAAATGGGCATAGATCTAAACCAATCACGACTTTCTGGATCCAGTTTTTAGTCAGATTGATATAATCTTGATGAGTCATACGATCAAAAAAGCATGTGTTCGGGAACTGGAGAATGCGCCAATTCATGTCTCAAGAGCCATTTTTTAGACTCCATCCCCCACGCATAACCTACTAACTTACCGTTGCTTCCGATGATTCGATGACAAGGAATGACGATAGCCAGTGGATTTTTTCCATTAGCACTACCGACTGCTCTTACCGCTTTAACATCACCTAGTGCAATCGCTATATCCTTATACGTCTTGGTCTGACCGTAGGGGACTTGCAGTAACTCTTGCCATACTTTTTGATAGAACTCAGTGTATCCAGTGAAGTCATAATCCAGATCAAAATCATCCCGCAAGCCCTTAAAATACTCATCTAATTGGCATTGAGCTGTAACAATGTGATCATTGCTCTGTGGTGATAAGATATGGATATTATCACCCATACTGATTTCGGTCAGACCGTCGTCACTTGCTTTGATGAGGATGTTGCCGATGGGGGATGTTAGCGTATCTTGATACACATTCATATTATAAATATATGTTATCTAAATGATTAATCGCACTATCTATTTGGAACAATTGAAAAAGGGAATAAATTTGCAGTCCTTTTACACGAAGTGTGTAATCGTAAGACAAAAATAGTTCTATGGTGCCTTAGCTCAGTTGGTAGAGCAATGGACTGAAAATCCATGTGTCCCTGGTTCGATTCCTGGAGGCACCACAATTACTATTTATGTTTAAGCCTGTCCGCTTTTGGCGAGACAGGCTTTTTTGTTAGAACATCACAAAGGCTTTTAAGCCATTGATTGCCTCCCCATACGAATCTATTGCCCCATTATTTATAAAACTTTTTGTTACACTTTGATAGAGGCTTTTATACCCTTGTGCATTCTGATCTAGATCACTAACAGCTCATTAACTTTATCTATCTTGGAGTACATCAGTATGATAACATGAAAGATTCATCCAGTCTAACCGATTGTCCTAACTGCGATACTTCATTGACCAATATCATAACCAAGCATAAGCTTCTTGAAAAACGCTATGTAGAGTTTGCAAAAGCGTATGGTAGTTTTTCTGGCGATTACTTATGTACCAAATGCGCTAAAGACATTATTACAGCTAGCAAAGGTGCTTATAAAAAGGAAAAGAAGGAAGCAAGAATGCACACCTACAACTATATCTCTTCCTTTCCCATATTAACTATATCTCCACCAAGTGACTGGGATTACAAACCTATAGGATTAGTAACAAGTCAGTACAAATTAGACTCTTTAGTGCATAGCGACAGAGTATTTGATGCTATGTTAGATAGTCGGAAGGGTCTATTTGATTTAGATGGCATCACTAACAAAGGTGAACGCATGTGTATCAAGATCCTGAGGCAGAAGTGTTACATGCTTGAAGGCAATGCCATCGTTGGCATCGATGTAGACTATCAATCTTATAGCGGTGGAACAAGTACAATAGTTTGTATGTCAGGTACTGCTGTTATGGTAGATAACATAGAACAAGTCAGTCCCACCTACAAACTTTCTTATCAATCCTTCAAAAAGCATATATCCACAATTGATAAACTAAAGAGGTTCTCTAGAATAAGCAGATAATATTACAATAGCAAGTAGTACAGATTTCTGTACTATAAAAAAATACATATAATATATGTATCATCCTTTGAAAAAGTGT
>CAZRXJ010000277.1:0-4172 GCA_964604025.1 uncultured Saprospiraceae bacterium
TTATTATAATAAGTACATCAAGCTTCATCATGGACAGAACTTTATAAAGTCAGCACACCAAAAACTTGCCTGGAGTGAGTTGATTTTTAATAATAACAAAACGGGATATATAAATAAGATGAGCGAGATCACCAGTGTTGGAGATCAAGTGACAGGTGAAGACCAACAAGCTCATCAAGCTGCCTTATCTATGGATGTCCCTGATGGTATTTTGCTTAAGACGCGTTTATTATTTGATGGCGGATATTATAATCAAGCACTGGCTGCGATAGATGACTTTGATGTGGCAACAAGTTCTCGTGCACTACAATTAGAATTTTCTTATCGCAAAGCGCGGATATATCAACGATTAGAAGATATAGATGAAGCCATCCCGCACTTCAAGCAAGCCATCGCTATAGGCAAGACCGATAAGCGATATTATGCATGTAATAGCGCCTTGCAGTTGGCCCGTATATACTTTGATAGACAAGATAATGATAAGGCCCTTGTCTATATCAATCAAACACTAAAGATGAAGCCTTCAGAACGCAGAGACAATCTACACCAAGAGGCGGAGTTGTTGAGGGATAGGATAGAGGAGCGGAAGTAGACATCAATTACGCGTTATAGCAAGCGATATATTATGAATGTTATATGGGCCTACCCAATGTATCGGCAATAGTCACCACTCTTATGACTTCCCTATAAAAGAAGAGTGTTTCCTGATTAGGATTGAAAATAAGTGTATCCTGGACCTCCAGAGAAGAGAATTACATCTGTCCTTGCATTGCAGGATATCCTTTAGTCCTTACCAATTATAATTTAGACCTGACAGTCTATCCATTTACTCTTGTAAAGGACTGTATATAAAATACCTTTAATTGAACTCTAAAAGCCTTATTTGGCCAAGATTTATCATTCTATACATATGATAGTTGCCTGTAGGTTTCATCCCCGGATCTTTTCAAAAACAACTTATTGAGATAAAGAATGTCATATGAGCAAAAATACCATGTTGTTACATAGTGCAGCGTTTTCTCTGAGTTATTTTATGAGTACGCTGATATGTTTACTAATTTCTTTAGGTGCCGATAATCTACATGCCCAACCAACTATAAGTGATTTTGTAGGAGAAATTAATCTTATCGGATCACCCAATTTTAATATTGAAAGTGCAGACGGGACAACAACTCATGGTCGGCTAAATAGCAATTTATTTTCAACAGACTTAGTTTCCTTTGGTGGGCAAATAAACTTTTTGACAGGATCAGATGCAGGTATATTGAGAAATAAAATGGTTCTAAATCAAGATGGAGATCTAGGAATAAACACATCTAATCCATCCGAATTGTTGGATGTAAGAGATGCTGCCCTAAATTCTATCACATTAAATGGAGTCGAAATAGAATGGAAAAGAGGTGCTCGTGTAAATAGTCGTGTGTCAAACATACTGGGCAATACCATTATTTCTAATCGTATTGCGCCGTTTACTGGAGCGAATAGTCTAAAATTTGAATTAAAGAATATAACTAATTCAGGTTCTAAGACTCAGATGAGAGTAGACTATAGTGGCGATGTTGGATTAGGGGAAGATCTAGGACCGATTCCTTCGGCTATTTATTTAGAACATAAATATGCACAACATGCCAATCCTATTTTTTATGATGATCTAACACAGGGTTCCACTGCTGGCATAAAATTTCAGAATTCAGGCAGTAACAATCGTGATTTTTCATTTTATGTGCATGACATCTTGGGGATTCTCTATATGTACGGATTATCAGATAGTGATCCAGCTTGCAATATATTACCCAGTGGCACTTATAATGTCCTTTCGGATGAAAGACGCAAGGACGAAGTCAACCCAATGTCAAAAACACTTGAGAACTTAATGCAATTAGAACCATCCACTTATCATTTTAAAAATGACAAACATGACAAGCGACGATTTATTGGAATCATGGCTCAAGAGCTGATCAAAGATTTTCCGGAGGTCGTTAGCTATAATGAAGATGCTGACGCATATCATGTAGCATATCATGCCTTGTCTACTCTAGCACTTAAGGCGATTCAAGAACAACAGACAACGATCAAAGAACAACAGTCTCAACTAGCCAAACAACAATCTCGGATTGATCAGCTCATCAAACTATTTAAAGAATTAGAAAAATAGAACATGAAACGAATTATAACCTTATTGTTTCTCACATCTTTTTTAACCCAGTTATGTGCACAAGTAGTACATTCTGATTTCGTAGGTAGTATTAATCTACAGGCCAATCCACCATTTGCTAATGGACTTAATTTTGAAAGTTCAGATGGATCAACCACTTACGGACGTCTTTCTGGCAATGAATTTGGAACGTCTCTGTTTGCGTTCAATTCATCTTTAAAATTCTTCACAGGAAGCGGTGTTTTGGGAGGTCCCCTTCAACGAATGATCTTGAATGAAGATGGCTTTCTTGGTATAAACACTCCGACTCCATCTGAATATCTAGATGTACGCGATGGAAGTAACAATTCTATCACTCTTAATGGCTTGCAAATAGAATGGAAAAATTCTGGTACGGTCAATGCAAGTATAACCAATGTATTGGGCAATACTGTTGTCTCTAACAATACCGCCCCTCTTACAGGTGGTACAGCTCCAAAGTTTGAATTAATGAATATAACTAGTTCCGGTCTCAAGACTCAGTTACGAGTCGACTATAGTGGAGATATTGGCATAGGTGATGATATAGGGCCAGTACCAGCTGCTGTTTTTTTAAAACATAAGGAGAATCCTGCCACTTCAGAAGCTATAGGTGCTGCCATTCACGGCGTGAAAATGCAAAATAGTGGTGTTAACAACAGATATTTTTCTTTTTATGTCGCGGATAGTGATGGCAATCTCTACTTGTATTCTAACAACTCTAATAATGCAATTGCCACTATCAATGCATCCTCAGGTTCATACTTTGCACTATCAGACAAGAGACATAAGAAGAACATCCAACCCCTTGGGATCGTGCTACCTAACATTAACAAATTAACTCCTTCAAGTTACAAATTCAAAAACCAAGCTGAAGATTCTGAGCGATCTATAGGAATCATGGCACAAGAATTAGCAAAGTACTTTCCTGAAGTCGTAACATACAATGCACAAGCCGATATATATCATGTGGACTATGGCTCATTAGCAGCAGTTGCCATCAAAGCAATACAGGAACAGGAGCATCAAATATTGAATCAACAAGAGCAATTAATGAGACAACAAGAACAAATAGATCGACTAGAAAGAATAGCCAGCGAACTAATCGATAGATAAGTATCTAACCTTAAAACACGGTAAAAATATCAAATTTACAATTACACTTTTCTAATTTTATAGATGACAATAATTTTCAGTCTTATAGGAAGGTTAGAAACTCAAAGGACATCTGTAGTGGATATGGCCTTTCCTTGGCATGCTAATACATCAACTTGATTGTATTGTCTGAAGTGTACCCAAAAGGATGAACAGATTTTGTGAAAAATTAAGTTAACATTTTATCTCTGATGAGTCAAAGCTGTACGCGTGAAGATGGAGTCATAGACTTGCGCGTTAAGAATAGTACAAATGGAACTATTTCGAGATTAGAAGTGCATCATTTTGAATATTCAATATGGACAGGGACGCTCACTTCTAACGAAGAAATTGATTTGGAATTTGAACCGTTATTTGAATTGACGGAAGTTGGTATTAGATCTTTAGCATGGTGTAGTGGACGTGCAGATAACGCTCCATAGTTACTGGATCGCAATCGTTACTTATTGAACATTACTGAAAAAATTAATATAGATGACAATGGAGACTGTTTGTTAATTTATTCAATTGAGATATTATAACTTAAGATTGGATACATAACTAACGATAAGCTGTCCTTGCCACGCTTAGAATAATACTTGTAATCAGTTATGATACTGATATGGAAAACCAAGAGTATGCATAGTTAGTTAACGCTTGCAAAATAAGGGTAGTTTGTAAATATTTTGGCTACAACTCTAACCGCGAATCTATAAGCTGACCTGACCTTTCCGACTGCTATCGAATATAAAAATACATATCCCTACTTCCTCAACCCATGAACAACCTGCTTTCCAAATGATTCTGGAAACTCCTCAACTCCTGGAAATCCTAATTTGATATCTCGCCCATCACTTGGTATGTA
>CAZRXJ010000278.1:0-4171 GCA_964604025.1 uncultured Saprospiraceae bacterium
GATCATGACACTACCTGATGAATTGATCGTATACCCAGCACATGGTGCTGGATCTGCTTGTGGTAAGAACATGATGAAGGAGACGGTAGATACTCTGGGCAATCAGAAAAAGATGAACTATGCGCTCAGGGCAAATATGACCAAAGAAGAATTTGTCAAAGAAGTTACTGATGGACTAGAATTACCTCCTGCATACTTCCCACTTAATGTAAAGTTGAATAAAGAAGGGTATGAAGATATTGATAAGATCATAAACCAAGGAACACGAGCTTTAGATCCGATAGCTTTTCAATTAGAAGCTGAAGTTTATGAAGCACTAGTCTTAGACGTTAGAGCGCCTCAGGATTTTGCAAAGTCATTTATTCCAAGATCTATCAACATCGGACTTGATGGATCATTTGCGCCATGGGTAGGAGCGCTGGTTGCAGATATTACAACGCCTATATTGTTAGTCGTTCCAGAAGGGCGAGAAGAAGAGGTTATAACTAGGTTGTCCAGAGTGGGTTTTGACAATACCTTAGGCTACTTAAAAGGCGGAATCGAAGCATGGAGGAAGGCACAAAAAGAAACGGATGTAATTGAGCGTATTACGGCTGCAGAATTTGAAAGCATATATAAATCCGGTATACCGCTTTTTGATGTTCGAAAAAATTCAGAATACCTATCACAGCATATAGCCACTGCACAAAATACTCCATTGAGCAAACTCAATGAGTATCTGGCGTCCTTTCCTCAAGAGCAAAATTTTTATATACATTGCGCAGGAGGTTATAGATCTATGATCGCAGGATCGATTCTTAAGTCCAGAGGATACCATAACTTCATAGACATAGAAGGAGGCTATGGCGCATTAAAAGATACGGCACTTGAAATGACAGAGTATGTATGTCCTACGACTTTATAAAAAGTATTGATTACGAGAAGCACATCGTAATTAAAAAGTTGCGATTATAACGAAACACTCATCGTAACTTATAATTATAAAATTAATCAACAACAATAATATTAAATAAGCATGTTAGAATTAATATCACAGCCTTGGCATTGGTCTGTATCTGGAGCAATGATCACAGGAGTTATGATTCTTTTACTTTGGTTTGGAGGAGAATTTGGGGTTTCTTCTAATTTAAGAACAATATGTAGCATTGGAGGAGCTGGAAAGCATAGCAGTTTTTTCGATTGGGATTGGAAAAGTCAAATCTGGAATCTAGTATTTATTGGAGGAGCGGTCATTGGTGGATATTTTGCAGCCACATATTTGTCGAGTCCAGAACCCGTTGCTATATCCGAAGCAACTACGAAATATTTTAGCACATTGGGGATTCATGCTCCACAGACATTAAGTGAAGGTTCGGGTATGGTCCCAAGTGAAATATTTGCTAATCCTTTTTCAGCATCCAATCTTATTATATTAATCATAGGTGGTTTGTTGGTTGGATTTGGTACGAGATACGCTGGCGGATGTACTTCAGGTCATGCCATTAGTGGACTGAGTAATCTACAGATACCTTCCTTGATAGCTGTTATTGGTTTTTTCATCGGTGGATTGACCATGACTTGGCTCATCTTACCATCTCTACTCACTTTATAAATTAAGGTCATGATAAAACTTATAAAATTTTTATTCGCAGGCGTGTTATTTGGCATTGTAATGACCAAGTCAGAAGCCATCTCATGGTTTCGTATACAAGAGATGTTCAGATTCGAGAGTTTTCATATGTACGGCATCATCGGAACCGCAGTAATCCTAGGCGCGATCTTCATCGCTTTGATTAAGAAGCTCAAAGGAAAAACAATGTATGGACAGGAGATAAAGTTAAATCCTAAGAATATGTCGATACCAAGATATCTTATAGGAGGAACCATATTTGGCTTAGGCTGGGCTATGACAGGAGCATGTCCTGGACCAATGTTTACATTATTGGGTCACGGTGTATGGAGCATAGGTATTGTCATCGCTAGTTCTGTAGTTGGCACGTATCTGTATGGGATCAGCAGATCCAAGTTACCCCATTAGACATAGCTATAAAACTGGACACTTTTGCAAACAAAGGTCATGTTAAGTTTCAATAGAGAGGTTGAGGCCAATCTCCTTATTGATCTCTAAAACGACAATCCGTTGATCTAATCCAATTTATATGATCATATATTCATACATTTGTATTAATGAGTGAATTAGGAGGAACCGTAAAGCTGACTGCTGCTGAAGCTGAGAAATTAGAAAGAATTGCATTTATTCTCAAGACAGTAGCACATCCATTGAGACTAGCGGTCATTCATCAGCTTGAGATATATCCTCGATTATCTGTGGGAGAAATATGTGAAAAGATCGGCTCCGAACAATCACTCACTTCTCATCACTTACAGAACATGAAGCTCAAAGGGTTACTTTCTTCAAAGCGAGAAGGAAGAAATATTTTCTATAGCCTCAAAGAAAGGGATGTCTCACTTATCATAGAGTGTCTTGAGAATTGCAATTGTAATATGTAGCAACTTCTCTTTTTTCAATAACAATATCTACATCGATTTTCATCATTTTGAATGATTTCGTTCATTCTTATATATGTGCTGCTAGCGATTTATAATTCCATTTTCCATAATACCATTGAGGGTTTTCATTAAAAGATAGTTCCGCTATCCTCAATATTTAGTCTGGCATATTGTCATTTCAGAGGTCGATTGTTCTGACATATGACAGTTTGTAAATTTATATTTGAATACATGAACATAATATCATATAATTATATTTTCTTTTATTCAACTAATAATGTATCATTATGAATATAGAGCAGATATACACTGGATGTCTTGCGCAAGGTGCATACTTCATAGAATCAAATGGAGAAGCTGCAGTCATCGATCCACTTAGAGAAACAGCACCTTATATCGATAGAGCACAAAGAAAGGACGTCACTATAAAATACATATTTGAGACCCACTTCCACGCTGACTTTGTCTCTGGTCATCTTGATCTTGCATCTAAGACAGGTGCCACTATCGTATACGGCCCTAATGCCGAGACTTCCTTTAACAAACATCAATCTATAGATGGAGAAGAATTCAAAGTAGGTGCTATTACAATAAGAGTCTTGCATACACCTGGCCATACCCCTGAGAGCACATGCTATTTACTTTTAGATCAATCAGGTAAAGAAAAAGCCATTTTCACTGGCGACACTCTTTTTATTGGTGACGTAGGCCGACCAGATCTTGCACAAAAGGCAGGACACTTGACTAAGGAGGATTTAGCAGAGTGGTTATATGATAGTCTTAGAAATAAGATCATGCCTCTGCCAGATGATGTCATTGTTTATCCTGCTCATGGTGCTGGTTCAGCATGCGGCAAAAATATGAGTTCAGATACCTGGGATACTTTGGGTCACCAAAAACAGACAAACTATGCATTAAGGGAAGACATGACCAAAGAGGAATTTATAAAAGAAGTAACTGATGGTTTACTTCCACCTCCCCAGTACTTTGCAAAAAATGCAGCACTCAATAAAACAGGCATTGACAGCATAGACGAAGTCATGTCCAAAGGCGCGCGAAGTTTAAGTGTCAAAGAATTTGAATTTCTTGCTGACGATGAAGACATCCTGGTCTTGGATGTGAGAGATAAAAAAACATTTGTTGAAGGATATATTCCAGGGTCAATATTTATTAGTTTAGATGGCAGCTTTGCTCCTTGGGTCGGGGCACTCATCACAGATCTCCAACAAAAAATCATTCTCGTTACACCATTAGACCGCGAGCTTGAAGCTATCAAACGACTTGCACGTGTGGGATATGACAACTCTATAGGTTACTTAGAAGGAGGATATCAAGCATGGATCTCAGCGAATAAAGAAATTGAAAAGATAAAGACTATTTCAGTCGATGAATTCTTGAAAGCAAAAGCTGATAATGAATCCATCAACATCTTAGATGTACGTAAGCCCGGAGAATGGGAGGTATCACATATTGCTTCAGCTCAGCACTTTGCTTTAGATTATATCAATGATCAAATGGCTGAAATCTCACCCAACAAAGAGTACTACTTGCACTGCATGAGTGGCAACAGATCTACAATAACCGCTTCTATACTTAAAGCAAGAGGTTACGAACATCTTATCAATGTTCAAGGAGCTTTCAATGACATTAAAGAATCTGGTATTGATATGGTTGGCAGTTG
>CAZRXJ010000279.1:0-4159 GCA_964604025.1 uncultured Saprospiraceae bacterium
CCTCATCTTTCACAACGACTTTTAGCTCTATGCTTGACCTGCCAAGTGTTGTATTTATAGACAATACTTCAGTCGATGCCATTCAGAATATAGATGGTTCTATCAACGTAGGTATTGATACTAAGGTGCAGACTGGTCAAGGTATTATGGGGAGTCACTTATCTGATCTATTAGGTGCTACAATGAGCGTATCTGGCACCTTATTGTTAGGAGAACCCTTCGGAGGTTTATAAGAAAAAATCCAAGCTTGTATTTGTGGACATCATTCAAGATTCTTGAGACAGTTTGTGCACTTCGTATTGCTTAATGTCTGGCACTTAACTTATCTGATTCTCGGTATATTTTCTAAGTATGAATCCACCATGCTGATGAAAAAGTATGTAGATTAGCATCTCGTCACTAATGAAAATAATAAAGATGTCTCAGATGAAAAGTGTTTTATTAACAGCTCTCGTCATTGTCGGCTTGATAGCATGTGGTGGTAAGACAGACGCTCCTTCCGGAAATTCCTCAACACCAGCGAAGACTGCCGCTGCTTCTGCAAGTGGTGATAATGCTAAGACTAAAGCAAGTAATCGCAAAGGTAAATTGATCTATAAGCAATATTGTCAGTTGTGTCACGGCGTCGATGGTAAGTTAGCTTTGAGTGGTGCCAAAGATCTAAGTATATCAACGATTGATATGGAAGAACGCATCGATCAGATAACCAATGGAAGAGGTATGATGACTCCATACAAAGACATATTAAGCAAAGAACAAATCCAAGCAGTCGCCGAATATCTTGACGAGCTTATCAAGTAATGCATGGGTATCTCGGGGTTGCGATTCTTTAGTATATCGTTAATATTCTTTTGTTTTTCTTTTGATAGCTGGAGCCAAGCGGACTCGATCCTATCAGTTGATCTTGATTCTGTGATGATCACTGCTGGCAGGATGACTATACCTTATCTGACTGTACCCACTTCAGTCACTACTGTAGATTTGTCAGATCGGATAGACTATACAACCCATACAGATCTTGGCGAAGCGATCAGCCAAGTGCCTGGGATATTTACACTCAATGGTCAGAACTTTGCCCAAGACTTGCGCATATCTTTGAGAGGATTTGGCGCCAGATCAGCTTTTGGTATCAGGGGCATAAAACTTGTTGTTGATGGCATACCTGAGACAACCCCAGATGGACAAGGACAACTTGATAACATATCTGTTGCCGATATAACTTCACTACAGATATTGCAAGGTACAAGTGGCAGCCAATATGGCAATGCATCAGGAGGTGTCATAGAAATCTCAACTGATAATACCAAGGATCAGTCCAATGCTTCGATTAGAATCGGTTCATACGGATTGCAGCAATATCGACTCAGTACATATCAGACCGTAGGTAGAATGAAGTTACAACTAGCGGGTACGCATCAGCGTTCGACTGGTTATAGAGATCAGAGCCGACTTAGACAGACTAATTTTTTAGGCAGACTTTCTAAACAATGGGGGGCCAACCATATAGAGGTAAGGGCCAGTCTGTTGTCAAGCCCTATAGCTCAAGACCCTGGTGGTATCAATCTTGATCAAGCAACTATGGCACCTAGATCTGCTAGAGATCGCAATCTTAGTTTTGATGCTGGTGAAGAGATTACACATTGGAAGACTTCCGTCAAATATGATCATCAGTTGAATAAAAAACTAGGTTTATCTGCTACTACATTTTATAGCGGTCGATCTTTTGATGGACGCTTGCCTTTTGGAAATGGCGGTGCTATAGACCTCGATCGAAAATATGGAGGCGTCATGCTACAATTACAACATAAGGTGATCTGGCCTTCAGTAGTTGAGCGCGGCACATATGGTGTTGACCTATTGTCACAGAGAGATAGTCGAGATAGATTTGTCAATATTGATGGGGTACGAGGAGACCTTACTTTGTCGCAATTAGAAAAGTTTGACAACATTGGATTGTATACAGTTAGACAGTTCAGTTTTCTAAACTGGACCTTGCGTGGATCTTTGAGGTATGATATCAATAAGATTGCAATCGACGATAGCTTTTTAAGTGATGGAGATGATACAGGAGATGAGACATTGACGTCATTCACTTATAGCCTTGGCACTAATTATAATTACGCTGACGGTCAATCTATATTTGTGAATTATAGTACAAGCTTTGAGACACCAACTCTAAGTGAACTGGGAGCCAATCCATCTGGATCAGGAGGATTCAATGAAGAACTAAATCCATCAAGAGCGAGAACATTAGAATTGGGAATAAAAGGAAGCTTGGATAATAGCTTAGCTTATGCGGTCACAATATTCAATATTAGAACAACTAATGAGTTACTGCCCTTTGAAATAGCGGACCAACCAGGACGTACCTTTTTTAGAAATGCTGGAAGAACTAACAGAACGGGATTAGAACTCGATGCAACCTATCAACCGACTAGCCAAGTGGACTTACAGGTAGTATATAGTTTTTCTAATTTTAAGTTTGATGAGTTTGTCATTGATGGGGAAGACCTGTCAGATATTCAGTTGCCCGGTATACCAAGGCACTCTCTTTCTACTTCTATTACATATCGCAACGATGCTTTTTACTTACGTGCGTCGTCTCAGTACTTTAGTCGTATATCAGTGAGAGATGATAACACAGTAGGTGTGGATCCATATCACATAGTAAATCTCAGACTAGGGCATGAGTTTATAACTAACTCTCTATCCATAAAACCATTTATCGGCATCAATAATCTTTTTTCATCATCGTACTTCGATAACTTAAGATTGAATGCCTTTGGTGCTCGATACTATGAGCCTGCCGCTACAGCCAATGTCCAGGTGGGTGTTGGAGTTGGGTTTTAAGTAGGAAAAGATTATAGATGCGATAGTCCTTAGACTTTGACATTAATGGATCATCAGTATTCACTTGACTGTCCAAGAACTATGTTGTTTTGTCTTAACATAAGATTATTATCTAAAGAAACAACCTTTCAGACGACTCGGTTGTAATTACTATCAACAAACTATTCGAAAAATGAACAAATCAATCATCCTTTTATCTTTGGTTATATCGACGCTACTATTGTCTTCTTGTGCATCTACCCTAGTGAATGTATTAAACAAGAAAGTGAAACCTGTAGATTCTACCTCAGAGCCTATTCAACATGACATCTGGGATGGGTTGCTTAGTAAGCACGTACAACCTGATGGGACTTTTGATTATAAAGGAATGGCTCAGGATCGAGCACAATTTGATGAATACATCAAGCTATTAGAGACTCATCATCCCAATACTAACCATTGGTCAAGAGATGAAAGTATAGCTTATTGGATGAATGCTTATAATGCTTTCACGGTGCAGATCGTACTTGATAACTATCCTGTCGGATCTATAAAAGACATAAAGGGAGGCATAACATTCGTAAGCTCAGTCTGGGATCAGAAGTTCATCACTATAGAAGGGCAAGAGTATGATCTCAATAATATTGAGCAAGGTATCTTAAGGAAGTACTATAAAGAGCCGCGCATACATTTTGCTGTTAATTGTGCCAGTATCTCATGTCCACCATTGGCTAATTTTGCCTTTACAGGTGATAAAGTAGATGAACAATTAGATGAAGTTGCAAGATTATTTTTAGCAGACACTTCTAAGAATCAGATTACACGAGATGAAGTCAATATCAGCAAAATATTCAAATGGTATAAAGGAGATTTTACAGATGGTCAGAGTCTTTTAGAGTATATTAATCAGTATACGGATGTGGATATCAGTCCAAAGGCCAAGATTAATTACAATGATTATTATTGGGGGTTGAATGATGTGAAAGGATGATTAATTAGTCATGATTTTGCGGATAGTGCTTGCATGATTTGTTTTGCTCGTGTTTCATAAGAACTACCAACAAAGTTTTTAAACATGTTTAAAGCAGATTCAATATTGCCATTCTTTAATTCTATTAAAGATAGATACCAGTCACAGTCTTTGGCAAATAAAGAATTTGTAGCCCTAAGTTGAATAAGTTCTTTAGAAGCTGCTTCATATTGCTCTAATTTCATTAGGCAAAGAGCTTTGTAGAATTCAACTTCACTGTTATTGGAGTCACTAGTAGCGAGATACTCCTCAAAAAAGTTCAGAGCTTTCTCATAGTTATCCATATTATAAGCTAGTGAT
>CAZRXJ010000280.1:0-4133 GCA_964604025.1 uncultured Saprospiraceae bacterium
CCTGCAGCAGGGCCCATCCTTGATGCTGAAAATGAGTCATTTGAATCAGCATTTAAGCAACATCTGATCTGTAATCATACATTAGTTCAACTTCTGAAGAAAGGTATGATAAAGACTGGTTATGGTCGTATCATAAATGTTATATCTACTTCAGTTAAGGCACCATTAGACAATCTTGGTGTTTCTAATACCATACGAGGAGCTGTAGCGAGCTGGGCTAAGACTATGGCCAATGAGCTCGGCGAGCATGGTATAACGGTTAACAATGTGTTGCCTGGATTTACCGATACAGAGCGACTGAAAGAGATATTTGGGCAAAGAGCAAAAAAAGAAGGGATCACTTATGAGGAGATGACTGGAAGACTTGGATCTTCTGTACCACTTGGAAGATTAGGAGATGCCAATGAAATAGGAGCGGCTATAGCATTTTTAGCAAGTCCAGCAGCTTCTTATGTCAATGGTATCAATATGCCAGTTGATGGTGGAAGAACCAAGAGTCTTTAGCTATTCTACGAAGAGCGCCGCAATTGATCGGTATTCATGGGTATTACGTATCGCTCTTGCAAATAACTTACCGCAAGAAAGCACTTTAATTTTATCTGATTTTTCTTTTAATGGGATCGTATCTGTTACAAGCAGTTCTGTTAGTACGGAGTTATTGATACGTTCATATGCAGGTCCTGATAACACAGGGTGGGCGCAAAGGGCTCTGACACTTTTAGCCCCTCCATCCATTAAAGCTTGAGCTGCTTTGCATAGGGTGCCAGCAGTATCAATCAGGTCATCCACAAGTATAACGTCTTTACCAGTTACATCGCCGATAACA
Organism: uncultured Saprospiraceae bacterium; assembly: GCA_964604025.1. GTDB lineage: Bacteria > Bacteroidota > Bacteroidia > Chitinophagales > Saprospiraceae > JAJRXG01. The sequence continues at coordinate 827 of CAZRXJ010000280.1, forward strand.
CTTATTGCTTTAATTTCATTAGCAACTTCTCGTTCTTTATCACAGATGACAAGATTCTTATTGAAGTGCTTGGCAAAGCTTCTTGCTCTTTTTACACCACCGACATCTGGCGATGCGAATATGGTATTGCTAAGATCTTGCTTACCCAGATAAGGTATGAATATGGCGTTACTCTTGAGGTGATCCACGGGAATATCAAAAAAGCCTTGTATTTGTTCAGCGTGAAAATCCATAGTAACAACCCTGTCTGCTCCAGCCGCTTCAATCATCTTAGCGATTAGTTTGGCAGAGATAGGCACTCTTGGTTTGTCCTTACGATCTTGTCTGGCATAACCGAAGTAAGGTATAACTGCTGTGATGTAACCCGCAGAGGCTCTTCTTGCACTATCTATAAGTAGCAATAGTTCAAGCAGATTGTCAGCAGGAGAGAATGTACTTTGTATAAAGAACACATAAGCACCACGGACAGAGTCCATGATTACTGGCTGAATCTCCCCATCACTAAATTTGTTGATTACCACAGGTGATAGTTCGTATCCGTAGTACTCTGCTATCTGTTCAGCAAGATAGTTAGACTCAGTACCTGATATTAGTTTTACTTCAGCCATCTTATTATCGAGACGTATATTATTAACAGTTGGGCAAAAATAGAAAATCAATTGTCCTAACCATGGTATGTCACCAATAAGTTAATGGTGGCACATAGAATAACTGGCATTGAAGAAAAAAGACCTCCGCCCTTCACTTATTACATGAAATGAATCATCTTCACCTATTTAAGCCAAGATTTTATGTATAGATATATTATGACGCTACTGATTGTAACCACAATAGGATGCAATACCACCAAAGAATCAATAAATACAAGTAAGGATGTACCTATGGCTAAAGATGTCGCTGCCATGTCCAATACTGAGAAAGCAGACTATCTGGCTCATAAGTACTTGATAACTGATGGTCATGTAGACTTACCTTATAGGCTTAAAGTGCAGAATTTCAGATTGGAAAAAGAGTATTTGGGCATACCGATCGAAACAGATAAAGGAGACTTTGACTATCGCAGGGCAAAAAAAGGAGGACTTGATGCACCATTTATGTCGATATACCTTCCTTCAGGATTACAATCGGAACATGGAGCTTCTAAGAGATTAGCAGATAGCCTTATCACCATGGTCTCAAGTATAGCTGATATCCACTCTGATAAGTTTGAGATAGCTCATACGGCTGAGGATTGTGAACGATTATTCAAAGAAGGGAAAATTGCTCTACCTATGGGTATGGAGAATGGTTCTGGACTTGAGGATGATCTATCTAATATTCAATACTTTAATGATCGGGGTATCTCTTATATCACATTAACTCATTCAAAAGATAATCTGATATGTGATTCTTCTTATGACACTACTCGTACATGGTCAGGATTGAGCCCATATGGTAGAGCAGTGGTAGAAGAGATGAATAGAGTCGGTATCATGGTTGATATATCACATGTCTCTGATCAAACTTTCTACGATGTTATGTCATTAACTAAAGTGCCAGTCATCGCGTCTCATTCTTCTTCTCGCAAGTTTACACCGGGATTTGAGCGCAATATGGATGATGATATGATAAAGCGATTAGGAAAAAATGGAGGAGTGATACAAATCAATTTTGGATCAAGCTTTTTAGACAAAGCAGTTGCTGATCGAATAGATGCATCCAGGGCAGAAATATCGAAATTGATGAAAGAGAAAAATCTAAAATGGGGTGATGAAGCAACAGATGTGTTCATAGCGCAATATCAAAAAGAACACCCTGTATTAATGTCGGATGTCGAGATGGTTGCTAATCACATAGACAATGTAGTGGCATTAGCTGGAGTCGATCATGTAGGCTTGGGTTCTGATTATGATGGAGTAGGGGATACCCTACCAGTCGGCCTAAAAGATGTATCACAATATCCTAATCTAATTAAAGTCTTGTTGGATAGAGGATATAGTGAAGAAGACATCGCTAAGATATGTTATCAGAATGTTTTTAGAGTTTGGAAAGCTGTGGATGCCTATGCTTCCGCAAATAGAAATTAGAATATAGTCCATCATGTATGTCGGGAAAGTCAGAATTGAAGCATTGGGTTATTCTAGTATTTCTATCCATTATATGGGGTACTTCATTTATTTTGATTAAGAAGTCGCTTATAGCATTTGCACCGCTGGAAGTTGCCATACTTAGAGTAGGGATATCTGGGATTGCTTTCATCCCATTCTTTATATATAAATTTAGAACATTAGAATGGAATCGATGGTGGTTTTATTTTATAATAGCTTTAACAGGAAGTGGTATACCAGCCATACTTTACGCAACTGCTCAGACAAGACTAAGCAGTGCTACCAGTGGCATACTTAATAGCATCACACCCATATTTACTTTGATTATTGGTGTCGTAATCTTTAAAAATCTTACATCCCCTAAGCAAGTTATAGGATCTGTTATAGGATTTATAGGTGCAGCTGCGCTTGTACTTCTTGACAAGCCTTTAGATAGCGGCCAGGGTATACCTATTTTCTTTGCCATGTTGGTGATAATAGGGACTGTCTTGTATGGTGCCAATGTCAACCTTATAAAAGAATATTTTCAAGATGTCGAACCTATGCAGTTGAGTTCTTTTGCATTTGTTTTGTTGGGCCTGCCTGTTTGTATATTTATTCCATTTTCGGACATTCCAGATAAAGTTGTATTACACCCAGAAGGATTCTCTTCCTTGATGGCTCTTGTGCTATTAGCCTTGATGAGTACAGTATTGGCTATTATCATATTTTATAAATTAGTCCAAGATACTAGTGCAGTTTTCGCCTCTACGGTTGCTTATATTATTCCAATTGTTGCTCTTGTTTGGGGTGTATTGGATGGAGAGTATATAGGCATGATGCATTTAGCAAGTATGGGGATTATACTACTTGGAGTTTACTTGATAAGAGCTGGTCAAACACCAACATTGAAAAAAGAGAAAGTGTAAGGATTACTGTTTCACCTTAACTGTAATAGTACTGCCTCTTGGGAGTGTGGTTCCTTCTGGAGGATATTGTAATATGATCTCGGCGCGACCTTCTTTATCTTGATCAAGGACTTCGTCATTGCCATATTCTATAGCAATCTTGAGTCCACTTCTCTGAAGTATTAAGTCGGCTACTTCTACGGTTTTACCTACAAGATCTGGTACTTCATGTGAACCGCCTTGAGCACTACTGATTACAAAGTCTAATGTACTACCCTTATCTATTACTAATCCTTTAGCACCTTTTCTTCTATCAATTACCAGTTTTCCATC
>CAZRXJ010000281.1:0-4131 GCA_964604025.1 uncultured Saprospiraceae bacterium
CCTTATAACTATTCTTAAATATACTATCACGATATCCTAACTTGCAGTCAGACTTAGACATGTTGAATAAAGCTCCATTACCATCATCCATACAAGTTACACTCACTAATACATCTGACAACTCTGTGCCATATGCACCGATGTTTTGCATGGGGGCTGCACCGCATTTACCAGGTATAAGACTAAGGTTTTCTAGCCCACCAAGGCCTTCTTCTAAGCTCCACATTACAACTTCATGCCAATCTTCACCAGCACCTATCTTGATCTCTTTCCAAGTCTCTCCCTCATCGATTACTTCTATACCTTTGATATCAATAATGAAGACAGGTCTATCGACGTCATTGGTAAATAAGACATTGCTTCCGCCACCGATGATGATGGGTTGACTGTATTTTGCACATGCTGAACGGAGTTCTTCCAGAGAAGTTATAACAAGAATCTTGGCAACATTGTGATCTACTTTGAAGCTATTGTAGGGATGTATACTTTCCAATCTTAAAATTCTGAGTTGGTTGCTTTTTTCAATCTTGGGACATTAAAGTCATATCCAAATCCAATATTGAGTGTATTAGCATCTGAGTCATTGGCCCACCCATAACGTACAAAAAGATGTACATCAAAGCCACTAATCCCATACCCGAAGTCAGCCTCGATGACATAGGTCCTAAAAAAGGATCGTTCGACACCTTGTTCTTCAAATGATCCTTTGAGATACCACAACTCTGTCTTTGAATATTGTACGCCGCCTCCTATGCTAAACCCAAACTTGCCATCTTTATTAAAATTAGAATTACCAAAGAATTCTAACTTTCCAAGTATCGGAAAACTCAATGCACCAAGTCCTTTAAAATCACCAGTGCTCAGTGCGAGTGGAGACCACATAAATGTCACTTCAGGTGAAAAAGAAATATCCTCACCTCCTATCCACAGTTTTGGGCCAAGTCCTATATTGATAATCGCACTTCCTGCACTTCGGGATGCGATGTCATCGCTAGGATTGGCATATCGATTATAAAGCTCATGTCTAAATGTTCCACCCCATGCAACTGACTGTGCATAAGAAGTCATCATGCCTAAGAAGATAAAACTCAATACAAGAGATAATCTCATCTTTTTCATAGGAGTAATTAAACTATATGTTTTAGATGACTTCATAATATCTATTAAGCTGTTGCTGTTAAGTCAAACTGTAAACGAGCCAAATTCTTGTATCTGCCACCTTCTTTTTCAGTTAATTCTATGTGTGTGCCTTCTTCAACAATCTGTCCATTCTCCATCACATAGATACGATCTACCTCTCTAATAGTGGATAATCTATGTGCGATAATTATAGACGTGCGACCTTCCATCAAGACATCCATTGCTTTTTGAACTACCTTTTCGGATTCCGCATCAAGTGATGAGGTAGCTTCGTCTAACAATAGAATTACTGGATCTTTTAATATAGCTCGTGCTATAGCCACTCTTTGTTTTTGACCACCAGATAACTTGACGCCTCGCTCTCCTACCAAGGTCTCCATACCATCTGGGAATGATGATATGAAATCCCAACAATTGGCTTTGATTGCCGCTTGCTTAAGTTCTTCGTCGGAGGCGTCAGGGCGACCGTATCTAAGGTTTTCTTTGATGGTTCCACCGAATAAGATGACTTCCTGAGGTACAATCCCTATATTATGCCTAAAGGCACCCAGGTCATAAGAATCAATGGCCGCACCATCAACGGATATCTCTCCTTGATCTAATTTATAAAAGTTCATCAGTAGGCGAACGATGGTAGATTTACCACTTCCACTCTGGCCCACGAGCGCTACTTTCTCGCCTTCCTTAATTCTTATATTGATACCCTTAAGTACAGCCATCTCTGGGCGCGACGGGTAATTAAAATGTACATCATCAAATGTTATATTACCCTTTAATTTCAGATCTGGCCTGTCTGTGACCACTTCTAGCTCTGAAGGCTGGTCCAGTATCTCTTTAATACGTTCTGTTGCACCAAGAGCACCTGCAATACTGGTATACAATCGCCCAAGACCGGCAATCGCTCCTCCGATCATCACTGTATAGATCACAAATGAAAGTAAATTGCCTGCATCCATGTCACCATTTTGAACCATGAATGCTCCGCGCCAAAGTATAAATAAGACACTTCCAAAAAGAAGGAAAATCAGAAAGGCAAAAAAGAGCCCTCTGATTCGAGCATACGAGAGTGATATCTTTACCACTTTCCAAATACTCATCGCATAACGATTGGTCTCAAATGCTTCATTTGCGAAAGCTTTGACAACTGTAAAATTTTGAAAAGTTTCTTCTACTATTGTATTGGTCTGTGCCAGTTGCGCTTGTCTATTTTTGCTCAACTTTCTGATGTGACGGCCGAAGTACATAGCAAGCACTACAACTACAGGTATAGTTAATAACATAACAAGGAAGAGACGAGGCATAAGCAATGCCAATACAATTATACCAAAAACAAGGATCAAGCATTGCCTGATGAACTCAGCAAGATTTACAGAGAACACTGCTTGCAATTGCTCAACATCTGCAGTGATCCTACTCGTCAGTTCGCCGACTCTATATTGTTCAAAGTAATCCATCGGTTGAGTGATCAACTTTTTATAGACATCTTTACGCACATCGGCCATACCACGTTCACTCACTTGAGCAAATAGAATCGTCTGAACAAATGACAGAATGGCCCTTAATGCTAACGCAACGAACATGATCAATCCCCATGTATTAAGATCAAAATCAAAAAGCGGATGGCTATTAAGTCCATCGGTTGCAGCACTCACCATCTGGCCAGGTATACCCATTATAGCCATCATCAATAGACTTCCAATAATCAGCAATACCAAAGCACTATAGAAATACCCAGAATAAGGCTTCAAATAGCCGAACATACTTTTAGCAGAATTAATACCCGCTTTAGTAACTCGTGCCTTTTTATTTTCTTCTTTCATTGATTAATTTTCAATGAGTTATGACCCATTGGGAAATTATGACAAGATCTAATTATCTCCTTCATTCCACATTAAGAACGCTTTTAAAAATTCACCGATCTGTCCATTGAGTACAGCGTCGGTCTGTGACGTCTGATGGTTGGTTCGATGATCTTTCACTCTTCTATCATCAAGTACATAGGATCTAATCTGCGAGCCCCATTCATTCTTCATTTTTCCAGATTCTACATTTTTTTTCTCTGCCCTTAGTCTTTCCAATTCTGCTTCATAAAGACGTGACTTTAGCATTTGTATGGCCTTCTCACGATTCATATGTTGTGAGCGTTCTGCTTGACATTCTACAACGATACCACTGGGTAGGTGTCTAACTCTTACAGCAGATTCTGTCTTGTTAACATGTTGACCGCCAGCACCGCTTGCGCGAAATGTATCCCAATCTAGATCTGCCGGATTAACCTCTACTTCTACTCTATTGTCGACTAAGGGATGCACAAACACACTAGCAAAAGAAGTCATCCGTTTGCCTTGCGCATTGAACGGACTTACACGCACCAATCTATGAACACCATTCTCTCCTTTGAGCATACCATAAGCGTAGTCTCCATTGACTTCTATCTCTACAGAGCGCACTCCAGCTACATCTCCACCGACTCTATTGAGTTCTTTTACTTTGTACTTATTTTTTTCTCCGTATAATACATACATCCTATAGAGCATCTCCGCCCAATCACATGCTTCCGTTCCTCCTGCTCCTGCATTGATCTCTATTATAGCCGAAAGTTCATCTTCTGGTTTGTTGAGTGTAGATCTGAACTCTACATCTTCAACTTGAAGCAATGTCTTCTGATATTGCTTTTCTACCTCTTCTTCAGATCCCTCACCTTCTTGATAGAATTCATAAAGAACCTCGACATCTCCAATCGAAGATTCTAAATTGGTAAACTTGGACAACCAAGACTTGTGCATCTTGATGTCACGCATGATGGTCTCGGCTCGGTCACTTTTTTGCCAAAACTCAGGATCTAATGATTGCTGTTCTAAGTCTTCTAATTGTAATAACCTCTTATCGATGTCAAAGATACCTCCTCAGGTCCGACAATCGAGATTTCATCTCGCTCAGCTGCTCCGCTGTCATGTGTCCTTACTTTTAATTGTAATATTAAAATGGTTT
>CAZRXJ010000282.1:0-4122 GCA_964604025.1 uncultured Saprospiraceae bacterium
TGAAGCTAACTTTGTTATGTACACTTCTTCTTTTATGTGATAATTATATTGCTAATATACCTATCTATCAATAGCTATATCTAAATCCCAAATTATAAGTTGCTGCATCTCCATTATTGGATTCTAAAAATTGATTCGTAAATTCTGTAAATAATAACTCCACTTCAAATGATGGGCTAGCTTGATATTTGAATCCAAGTCCTGCCTGAGCAAAATAATCAAAGTTACTTTGCCAAAAAGGAGAATAACCAGCTAAAAAGTAAAAGGTTGTCTTGGGATTAGGAAAGTAACTGATTATGCCTGTTAATGGGGTAGAAAATCTGTTGAGTGCGCCTTCCCCTCCTATATCTTCTATGATAAAATCTAACTCTGTGAATAATGAGAAATTGGTCCCAATCGGATGATCATTAAACAATTGAGTGTTGAATGTGGCGCCATTCCAATCTATGAATGGTCGTGTTCCATCGCCTTCTAAGTTATCGCCAACAGCAAATGAAAAGGTTGATTGTACTGAGAAGTTTGGCAATTTTTTAAATGGAGCAAATCTAATTCTTGGACCGATAGCCGTTAGCCCTTGTCTATGTGTTGTTTCTGGTCCTGTCTCGAATGCTGAAGAAAATGCTGAGCTAGGAAGGGATGTATTGGCTACTCTTCGGTAACGCGCTTCTAATCCTGCATTGAATCGATTAGTGATACCATATATCGCACTGAATGATTGAGTGAAGAAAGTAGAACGACTATTTAATTCTGTACCGTCACCCGTTCTTTGAGTGAATAGATTGTTGAATAATTTTATCTCTACACCGCCTTGTGGGATGGCTGCAGATACAACATATCTATATGCATTAGCCCCTAAAACTGTGCTTTCAGTTGAATTCGAATTAGAATCATTAAGGCTCCAATCGTAGTTATAATACTTTAGTGTTTTATTAGCAGGGATCTTTTGTGTTCTGTATTGATTAATGAATGGTATGATGTTGTTCTTTCCTCCAAAATCCTTTGGATACCAACTGAATATTTGAGACAATTGAAGAGCTCCGTTTTCTTCATAAATGAAGTTGCTGTCATTAAGTGCTTTGCGTGTTTGTCTATCTAGCTGCTCATTCAAATTAGCAGGATTATAAGCTTCTGATACAATAACTGGGCATCCCTTCGCTCCACATACAAGAACGAAGTGAAATCTCGCATCATTGTATACACTAAGGAGTTGTTTCTTTTCTAGATCGTTGAGTGTTGTGCTTTTGCCTGCAACCATATGTTTTTTTCGACTAAAAAACCCTCCAATATCTTGTGTTGATTTTAATGGATAGTTTATGGCAGCTTCATTGATAACGATTAGGTTGTAAGCATTTATGAGAAATGACTTCTTTTCATTGTCATTTAATCCGTTAGTATTAAAATCTGCAACTTCAGATACCAATTTGGATAATTCGCCATTACTTTTTGCTTTGCTATAATTGACAAGATCATTCTCGACAATATCTTTGAGTACTACATCTGTCCTGCTTATAAAATCATCTAATGGCTTTTGTGCAACCATTATATTTACAAGTGATACAAGTGCGATTATAATTAGATGTTTCATTAAGTGTAAGTGTTTTAGTTTGTATAAGTTTATTCTGTATTAATTGTGCTGATACCAGTTTTTAAGCACATTTAAGGCTGATCCTTCTTGAGGAGAAAAAGTGAATTGTGGATTAACATTCGATTGAGTTTGTTTTTGCCACAGCGCAAGTCTTTGCAATCTCTTGGCAAAGTATTCTGAGATAGTTCTTTCTTTATAAGTCGGGTGATGCCATTCCCATATAAAGACACCATGAAACCAACTTTCATTCCATAGTGATTCAAAAAATGATTCATAGCACTGCTTCTGTATGTCATTGGATACTGTTTCATTAGCACTTACATCCTGTGGCCATTCCCATGGTTTGCTTGCCGAGTTTTTATGGTTAGCATAACCTATCTCTGTGAAGATGACCTTTTTATCATATTTTTTTGAGATACGATGAATTGATTTTTTGTATCGACGCCAAGATTTATTGAATGATTTTTTATTCGATTTTTTGAATTTGCCAATGGGAAAATAACCTTGAATACCGATATAATCGAGTTCATTCCAGAAGGTAATATGCTCGTATTCTCTATACCAATTGGCAGCATACATCAAATCACCATTATAGATCGATCGAATTTTTCTTATGATTTCAACCCACTTGTCAGAATGCCTTGAAGATGCATGATATAACTCTGTTCCGATACAAAGTGCATCAATCTGTGCCTCTGAAGCAAGTTGGGCATAGTGCATGATCCAATCTTCATAGCTTTCAAACCATTGATTCCATTCTTCCGCAGAATCCATTGAGATGTCCTCTCTCCATTTTCCATTAGATCTTGACAACCAGATGTGTGGTTTGAGCATGGTTCTGAGACCTCTCTTTTTAGCTAATCTGGCAGTATGCTTTAAGCCTTGATCTTTTTCTCCCCACCAATATCTCTTGTTATCCTTAGATACAGTGGGTTGATCGTGAGCTTCCATCCAGCCAAAAGCTGTCAATGATAACCAATTAGCAGAGAGATTGATTGCGTCATCAAAGTTATCGCTCACTATAGAATCTCTGCCTATCCAACACAGTCCTTTAATTCTATCTGAGTCAGTCTTTGCTTCTAATTGTAGATCATTAGCCTGTCCAGTCATATGAGCCAACATAGACACATTCAAAAACGAAAGACATATGACTACTATTATAGCATTCATGGCTACAAAGGTGACCTTTTTGATTAAGAGTTAAACATTTACAGGTGCTCTAACTTTGTCGTCAGAACACCTGCAAACCTAACTTTATTAATATTATATGGCCACTATGCCTTGAGTATTATTTGTTGGAAGGTCTCCACTGATTGTTTCGACAAATTCTAATGAAGTACCATTGACCCTATATACGCTAACTGCACCATCAAGTCCTAGCAATTGATAGAGGAATTCTCCATCATCAGAAATCCACATATCAATCCATCCTTCTGTCGTAGAGAATGCAGCTTGTGGGTCAGTTGTATTTCCAGTTGCACCTGTACCTTGAGCTGATGTCGGATCTAACAATTCTACACGACCATCATCAAAACTAAATGATGCCAGAGATGCTTCGATCGCATTGGATACAAAGAATGTACTTTCATCATTACTAAAGTCTAACCAGCATGCTGTACGACCATCGTTATTGATACCAGACCTTACATCTAAACTTATAGGCTCTAATGTGCCTCCAGCTCCGATTCTCCAAGTTGAAACTGATCCATCTTGTAAGGCAGGAAAAGCTGGTGGAGTACCGTCTGCTTGAAATTCTCTCGCTTCTGTTACTACTATATAGTTGTCTCTTACGATCTGAAACCCAATAGCTGAAGGAAGATTACGATTCTCATCATTATCTCTCAATGTAGATGTTGCTCCATCTAAAGCCTCTTCACTCAATAGACCTGTAGTTGGATCGAGCGAATAGATAACTATCTCATCTTCGTTACCATTTGCAAGAGCGGCAGATCCTGAGTTAATTGACGCTACTACAAGGTAATCGCCATTAGGCGATATCTGCACAGCCGAAGGTCTGTTATCGAGTGCTCTCCATGATCCATCAATTGGTGCAAGTGTACCATCTTCTAGTAACCAATATCCCATAAGACTTCCTTGTTGTGCTGGCTCGCCTAAGGTTAAGAATTCTTCTCTTGTTATATTAGAAACATATACGATACCGTGCACACCGTTATTGTTAGACGGTGTGTGTACTACACTATTTGGCCCGAAGCCATTAGTCTCAACACTATTGACAATACTCAGAGAGTAGTCTTCTGCTATGCTCATAGATGTAACAGTGTTGCTACCAGCATTAACAGCAAGTAAGAACTCATTGTCGGCCGTTTTATTAAGTGCATATGCTGATATAAGTGGATCAAGTCCTTCTCCACCATCATAATCTCCTCCGTTTCCGCCTGTAGGTGTGGTATTCATCAACCATAAGGTTCCGTCTGGATTTCTACCATAGCTTACAATTGAATTAGGTCCTTGTACATTAGTGCCAGCGACTTGACCTTCTCCATTGGTCATGACGTATACTGCACCTGCTACGGTTG